>JAKSDL010000880.1 GCA_022360105.1 Pseudomonadota bacterium | reverse complement strand
TAGTTGTTCATGGAAAGCTGGTTGTGAAGCACCTGAATGTTCACCAACTCATCATCGACTACGAGAATGGTGGATCGTTTGGAAACATCCATCGATTTTTCCAGAATGTCTTCATTGACAAGCTCTCTAACCCTAGAAATAGTCTGGGGTAACGTATCCGTGAATACGGCGGTGGGAGGTGTCTGCTCGGCAACCTCGTTATCTGCGATCGGCAAATTAAACGAAAAGGTGGAACCAGTACCTTCCGTACTGGAAACGGTAATCTTACCGCCATGAAGCTCCACAAGTTTTTTCGTTAAAGCCAATCCTAAACCTGATCCGCCATATTCTCTGGCTATGGACCCATCCACCTGTTCAAAGGATTCAAAGATGGCTGCCTGCCTGTCTTCAGGAATACCTATGCCTGTATCCGAAATGGAAATGTTGATCTGTTCGTTATTTCTCTGTGCGCTGATAACTACCTCACCGACTTTGGTGAATTTAATGGCATTGCCCACCAGGTTCATCAGTATTTGCTGCAGCCGGTCTCCATCAGCATAAACGGGTGGCAGTTCTTCCGAAATGTCGTTTCTTAATGAAACCTCTTTGGAACCTATCAGAACGGTTGAGAACGAAATGATCATGTCGACAACCGGCTTCAGGCTGATAGTTTTTTGAGATAAGGTGATATCCGAATGTTTTAGCTTTGAGAAATCCAGAATGTCATTGACCAGGTTTGCCAGTCGTTTTCCGCTGGCGACTACCAGGAAAAGATTGCGCTCCACCTCGGATGTAAGTTTTCCTGCAACCCCTTCGAGAAGGGATTCAGCGATACCAATGATTCCGGTTAAAGGTGTTCTCAATTCGTGAGATGTATTTGTGACAAATTCGTCTTTCAGCCTGTCCAGTTCCAATAATCGTTGGTTTCGCTTGTCCAGTTGGTCTGATAGTACTTCAACCTCGTTAAACGCCCTGGAGAATAAAATGGATAGCACAAACGATTGGGCAAAGATAAAAATGAACAACCCGAAAGGAAACAACATGGAAGTGGAGATAATCCGCTGGTTATAAAGAATGTCATTCAGCATGGTAAGGAAAAGCACACACATCCCGATTAAAAATGCCAGACTTCCCTCCCTTTTTAACCAGGCAGCCTTGATCAGCACAATAGCCATGAAAAACGATGCAATGAGCAGGAAGACCTGGTATGGTGTTGAGACATGAGTGAAAAACCAGGTCGGGCCGATCATTGAAGCAGACAGTAACAAGGTGACACTAACGATGGTCTTCAACATCCAATCAGGAAAATCTCTGGGGAAAACGGATTTTATAAAAAATGCTATGACAGCAAGAGGCATAAAAAAGGAAAGGTACTCAATTCGAAGCAGCAGCTCCCAGTGAATGTCCGGGAAAATTTTGAAGATGAAGTATTGCCCGACCGTGGCGCTTCGAATGCCTATCAGAATGCAAAACAAGCTGAAAAAAAGCGGGGCCCTGTTTTTACGTCGCAGCAGAAACAAGCCGAGATGATAGATCGACATGATCAGGATAGCACCTAATAAAAACAGGTCAAAATTACGCCTGTTTTCCCATTGATTCAGCACCTGGTAACTTTTGCCCAAAACAACGGCAGACTCCAGACCTCCTTTTCGATGGTCAAAATTAGATACTTGAACGACAATATCCAAAATGGATTCGCAGGTTACAAATTGTGCTACATGAGGCCGATATTCCGGTCGAGAGGTTGCCTTTGACGTGCCGACCTCACCCACAGAGGTGACTAGTTTACCGTTGATATAGAGATTGAATGCGGTTTGCTGAAAACGGAATTTCAGTCCTAAAACCTGGCAGTTGTTTTCACCAAGAATGGTTTGAGCGTCATCATGGAAGACGGTGGTTATGCTTTTGGAAGGTGTCGGATTTTCCGTGAATCGATTCTCGCCAAGCAATACTCTTAGTTGATAGGTAGCATAGCCAATTCCGGACAATTCCCTGTTTTCAATTTTGTATTTATTCCAAATGCCAGGAACAGTGATCAAAAAATCAGGGATTACATTTTCAGGTTTTGAGGAAAACAATTGATTCCAGAAAAACTTCCATTCGCCCTGCAGGAAGACAGTCCCATCTTTCTCAAACTGCCAATCTCTTAAATCAAGCACTCCATCGTGTGCATTGGGTTGGTTTTTGCCTGACCTGTTGAGACCACAGGACGAGAGACTGCCAATCAGTATTAAAATGGTGAGGATACGGAGAATTGATCTATTCATGTGCAAGTCAACAGCAATCCTGGAAAAGTAAAATAGTACAACATTTATAGTATGAAAGATTGATAACCGAACATTGGGTTCCCGAATATCATTCGAAAGTCGATAAACTAATAATTTAGATTTCGAATTAGAAAAAGTCCATTGTTTATAAACTTAATTTTCGCATCTGCAAACTTTTTTTGTTCAAGTTTCAGAGGGCTAGCAACATATCGAAACGCTCTAAAGGTTATCAGCAGTTAGCAGGTGGCAATTAGCTTTATTTAGAGTACCTGGGGCGCCATAATTTGCTAAACTGAGTAATGAAGCAAAGCGAGTCGTTAGACCGGTCTTCCGGTATTTCCTGGCAGCATCATATCATGTTATCGTTCGGTTCCACTGCCACCGGGCTTTGTTGTTTTTCACCAGGCGTAGCCATGATGAATCCTTTTCATGATATACCGTTCAGACTGGCCTGTGTCTGTACATTTCAAAATTAATCGGCTAAAAAAAACAGTATAATTTAGCTTAATTGTAACATCTCATCCGGTTACTCTCAAGATTATTGCAAAAGAATGAAAGCTCGGCTTTTGGCTCTAAACCAAAAATCATCTTTACAAGATCTCCGGAAAGCTTTGGATGTCAAATAATAATTGAGGTGTAGGAACATTGATAGCAAAATAGATAATTCAGGTCATTCATTTTTCATCTAATTTGTTTATACTTTAAGTCGCGATTGAAATCTGTTACACTTAACAAAAAACAGCTAAAAATTAAAAAGAATTGCCTTTCTAACTTGCTATACTCCGGAGTTATGAAATGAAAACACTGATTGTAGATGACAATATAGTAAATCGATCCAGCATACAGAAAATTATTGAGGATATGGGGGTAAACGAAAGTGCTGTAAACGGGCAGGATGCGATTGAAATGTTTAAACTACATTTAGTTCATAGCAGACCGTTTGACCTTGTCCTGTTGGATATTGTCATGCCGGGAATGGATGGTATAAAAGTTCTTAAAGCTTTGCGGGACATAGAAAATGAACACAATGTTGAACCGGATAAACGCTCGCGGATTTTAATGGTAACGTCTCACTCGCACAAGGATGTGGTATTGGCAGCTTTAAAAAGCGGATGTGACGGATATATTGTAAAACCTTTTCGCAGGGATGTGCTGATCAAAAAACTGAAAGAGCTAAACATGGCTATTCCCGTTACCAGGTGATTTTCTTAACGATTCATTTCAGGTTCAACTTCTCTTAAGTCGACTGGCAATATCACCCTGAATGTCACCCCTGCCTGTTGATTGTTTTCTACCAAAATTCGTCCCCCGTGATCCCTGATAATTCCGTAACTTATTGAAAGGCCTAACCCTGTGCCTTTCCCTGCTTCCTTTGTGGTGAAAAAAGGATCAAAAAGCTTCTGTTGGTCTTCCTCTGAAATTCCCGCACCATTATCCTCAAAAGCGACGGTAAGCTCGCCTTTAAACTCCGTCAGTTGAAGAAAGCTGGTTTTGATTTTGAGTTGGGCATTGGCCTGCCCTTCCATGGCATCTCTGGCATTAGTCAGAATATTGATAAAGACCTGTTCCAATTGCTGAGAATTTCCCAGAATATTTGGAATTTCTTCTCCATATCGTTTTTCCAGCTCAATACTACGGATTCTCAACTGTTCAGATATCAAAATCAGGCTGTCGTCCAGAACATCGTGCACATCTATGGGAAACAGATTCAGTTCATGATGTCTTGCAAAGTCTCGCAGATGATTGATGATGCTCATCATACTGCCGGTGCTTTTTTCGATATCCCGTAACAGCTCCATGACAGAGTTTTTTTCCATGTTTTCAGCCCCTTCCATCAAAGAAAGTTGGGCACTGTTGCGGATATACATGAGGGGTTGATTCAGTTCATGGGCCATGCCGGTTGCCAGCTCTCCGATTGATGCCAGCTTGGCTGATTGAATTAACTGGGATTGCGTTTCCAGTAATTCTTGATTGGAACGCTCAAGCTCTTCGTTAATAAAAAGCAGCTCATTTTCAATTTCCTGTCTTTCATTGATTTCCCTTTGCAATTGCTCATTAGCTGCTCTTTGGTCGGCATAAAGCCAGGCATTTTCCAGGGATATGGCTGCTTGCGAAGCAAACAATTCAAGTATTTCAAGTCGCTGCGGAGTAAACACACCGGCTTTATGATTGTTTTCAAGGTAAAATATCCCAATTAGTTTTCCCTGGTGAATGATCGGTGAGCAAAATACCGATTTTGGCTTAAGGTTGAGGATGTAACTGTCTTTGCTGAAAGTCTTTTCACTGGTCGCATTTTTTATTACCAGGCTTTGTCGGGTCTGCTCAACATATTGAATGACTGACAGGGGTAATGGAGTTTCGTTGCGCTCATTAAAATCAAGTTGGTAAGACTTGAGAGAAATCTTCTTTTCCCTTTCAAGATCGCCTTCAGCTTCCACCATCCAGTCTTTATCTTTCTTGAGAACTAAAAAACCTTTGTTAGCCCCGGAATTCTCAATCATTGTTTGCATCAGTGTTTTTTGAAGCCTGTCCAAGACAATTTCACTTCCAATCACCTGTGAGGTTTTAATAATCGTTGATAGATCATGACTGCCTGTATAGGACACCCGGTTGGATTCTGGGTTTTGGTGCCCGATTTCCAATCGTGATATTTTCTGAGACAGATGGGTGACCTTGGTTGTCGCCCCCCAATTAAAATAGGCATTCTGGGCTTTTTCAAAGAAGAACATTGCCAGGGTCTGCAGCCCTGAGTTCATGCAAAAGGCAGCCATTCGTTCGCAGGCAACCCCTGCATGCATGATGAATCCGTCGTCAAAAGCTGTTTGAATCGCCTCCATAAAAGCGGATTTTGCTGCCTGCTGTTTGTTTTTAAATCCCAGGTATTCGGCTTTCATCAATAGGTATTTATGCCGATGGTTTTCAGGACACGTCTGACTCCAGATTTTCATTTTCCCCAGAAAATTTTTTATGGATTTGACTTGCTTTCGGGAAGGTTTTTGGTGATCACTGTTAATCCGGGATATAAGCAGCAAAAAATACAGGTAGTAATAATCAGGCAGAAAAGATAGTCCCACGGAATATTTAATGGACTTATAAACCGACTCGATTGCTTCTGTCGCTGCAGCATACTCCTCAAACAGAAAATGAAGCTGGGCCTTTTTTAAAGCGTACCACAGTGAAGGAATCGGCTGATCGTTTTGTTCCAGCGTTTTTAGAAGGCTATTTTCATCTATCTCGGCATTACTTAAACTGGTCGGTGCTGACGTTTTTCCCTGTAAGGCTTCAGTGAATTGCCTGGTGATTACCAAAGCTGATTCTACATCCTTATCTTTTGTTTTGCGCGCGAAGAGCAGACACTCATCAATCTTGGAACTCAAGGAGAGTAAAGGTTCGGTTTGGGATAGATTAAACACCAGGGTTACAGCCGCATAACCCGCGTAAACCAGGGACCCGCATTCATTCAATTTCTTGAAAGCCATCCCCAGGTAACCATTTGCCATTGATACCGGCTGGGTCCAGTTATTGATGAGGCTGCCAAAAATAAAAAAATTAAGACCGATCAATTTGTCATGGTTTTGCTTTTCGGCAATATCAATCCCCGTTTTTGCAAGATGATACCCTTGCCGATACTTATTGAGACTAAAACTGATTAAGAACCCGAATCCCTGGTGAGTAAGCGAAATTGCGTGGGATTTATTGCCAAACCTTAGCGAAAGTATAAACAACTTCAAGATCAAAAAAATCAGCAGCTGTCTATTTGCAAAATAGGCAGCTGGGTGGAGGTTCATAAACAATTTAAAAACGGTGTTATGATTGGAGAGATCCGATTCTTTAAAATTGATCCGACTGCCATGGGCAAATCGGCGCTGCTTCCACAATGCCAGCAGAAGAGCGGCAAATAGCCGGAGCTTTGAAGGCTTTTTTGATATTTTGATTCCCAACAGTTCCAGTCCTTTCAAACCGGTTTTGATTGCTTCTTTATTCCGGCCCGAAGCTGTGTGTAATGCTGTTAGAAAGGAATAGGCAGTCGCTTTTTCAAGGGGTGAGCGAACTTGGGCTAACAGGTAGTTGAATGTACTCAATGACTCTTCGAATTGTCCTGTCAGAAATTCACTTTCAGCTTTTTCCTTCACCAAAGACGACAAAAGATCATAAGACGTCTCCCATAGCTTTGCGGATAAATCTTCAAAGCTCTCAAAGTCAGGATAAGCTGCTCTTAAAACATCAATTCCCAGCTTGAAATAGTGGGCCGAAATATCGTAGGAAGCCATCGCCTTTGCTTTCAACCCTGCAGCCAGGTTTAACTTCACGGTTTCAAGCAGCTCATCGAAATCGGAGATTACATCCTTAGCTGAGTTGAAGTGATTCGCAACGATGAACTCATTGATGCCAGAGGACTCACATACTTTGTTTTGCAGTATGTTTCTGCCGGTTTCCAGGTGGAGCATGGCTCTTTGTCCGTTTCCCATATAGGACCCGGCAACTTTTTGCACCATTTTGTCCTTGAAAACAAATGCATAATTATCTTCCCATTCCTTTTTGATCTCCTCCGTTAACTGCAGGGATTGAGGGTGATTGTGAATGGCGTATTTAAATTCCGGAATGATCAATCCCTTTTGTACCAGTTTTGCCAGTAATGAACTTAACTCACTTTGTTTGTAACCGGCCTGCTTTAACGATTGTATGTCAAATTCGTAGCCCATGCAGGCTGCAACCCAGACTAGTCGCTGGGAACCGGAATCCAGATGCAGTAATTTTTGACTAATAAGCGTATGTGCTGCCCGGGATGAATTCCGGTTGTGCAGGTCTTGAGCTTTCCACATCCATTGGGATTTTTCCGGGGCAAACCAGATGATGCCACTTTCGTAAAAATAAGCCAGAACCTGATGCAGGAGATAAGGATTACCCTGACTTTGTTCAAATACCAAATCGGACACGGGTTGAATTTTATCAAGAGGACAGCATAGGGTATCAGCGCAAATCCTCTCAACGTCATGGCGGGATATGGTATCCAGTTTTATTTCACTGTATGCCGGACCTGATTCCTGAACGGAGACAATCAGTTTTTGCAGATACAAGTTACGATCTGCTTCATCAGATCGTAAGGAGCTGATTACACAAAGGTATTGAATATCAGGATTGGATAACAATAGTTCAACCAGTTTGATGGAAGAAGGATCAGCCCATTGCAGGTTATCCAGTATTAATACCAGGGGATACTCAGCGCTTGATAAAGTCCGGATGAACTGCATTAAAACCAGGTTTAGTCGATTCCGCAGCTCCTCCGGTGTCAATTGCTGAGCTTGCCGGTGTTCTTCCAAAACTATTCGCAACTCAGGAATGAATTCTGTTAAAACGTTGGCATTGGCACCTAATTCCGATTGCAGGGCACGCTGCCAAAATGCGGTTCGACGTTCATTGTTTTGCAGTATCCGCTGGGTTAGTTCCCTCAGCGCCTTAATCAGGCCGGAATAAGGTATGCTTTGCGAGTCTTCAGAGAATCGACAGCTGATGATTCCGGGGGCTTGCTCGGACGAAGGCTGCATTGCAGCGTCGATTATTGCTGTTTTACCAATACCTTGATCTCCGGAGAGAAAAATAAATTCATTTATCCCGGTTTCAGCCACCCGATTCAAAATTCTGTTCAACGAATCCAGCTCATTTTCACGGCCATAAAGCTTTTTAGGGATGTGAAAGTGCTCTCTGATGTTGTTACTGCCCGGAAAGAAGAATTCTATTTTACCATGTTTACCTATTCGCTTCCGGCACTCTTCAAGATCGTTCAATAAGGCCTGGGCGCTCTGATACCTTTCTTCGGGATTTGGGTCCAGGCACATCATGATCACATCAGAAAGCGCTTCGGGAATGTCGGGGTTATACTTTATGGGAGACACCAAAGGCTGGCGATCCGGGACCCGATCCTTAAGTAGAGAATAACTGTAGGGAGCGGTACCTGTTATCATCTGGTAGAAGGTCAATCCCAGTGAGTATATGTCTATCCTCCAATCTATCAACCGTTCCGGTAATGCCCTGCATTCGGGTGCTTGAAAAAAGACCGGGTTTTTGGCATACAGGGCATCGTCGTTTCTAATAAAACATTGTGAAAATGCGCAGACTGACGTGAAATCCAATAGAAGAATATCTTCCGATTCGGAGTTAATGAAAATGTTTGCCGGTTGGATATTGAAACAAAACAGCTGTAAACGGTGGAGAGACCGTAAAGTTGCAGTGATTTTCAGAGCTAACTTCAAAAACAATGACGGCTCCATTCCCTGTTCCGGAATAAGAGAAGTGAGTTCATAGCCCTCAATGCTCTCATAAACAGCAGCGGTATTATTTTCGAATGATTCAAGGCAAAGCGGTGTTAAACTAAATTCGGTATCTATGTTTTGCAGAAGGTTAAATTCGATTTGCAGCAGTACCTGGGAAAGATGGTGGCGGGAGGGGAGGTGTATTGTTTTTAAAACAACACTTTGCTCATCTAACAGGCGAGTGGCCCTGTGGAATCTGTAGAATTCATTTTCATGGAGAATCGCCTTGATTTTATAACCGGCGGTTGTAACCATTAAACCCTCCCTTTTCCTTTTGAAGCTTCCGTGCCCGATATTCCAAGAGTTTGAGTTGCTGAAAAGGGCTGTTGGAAGTGATCCGTAGCTGTTTAAACTTTTGAATATCAACTTATTGTGATCATACTACAAAAATACGGAACTTTCTAGAATCCTCTATTATTTTACCTCTATTTGTAGAAAGGCTTAATCCAATATCTTAATAACATTACAGATCACCACAGGTTTTCTTGAAATAAGATACCATGACTTCTATTGTTTTATACCTTTTCATTTTGTATAAGGGTATACAAATATCGATGAAAACCAATGATAACAAGGTAAAATCGATCGTTTCCTGTCTCCGGAATTGCACTGTCAAGACCATTTTAATTATGTCAGCTAAAGACGAATATCAAAGTGCGCAGAAATACTGATAAGGGGCAACAGCCTCGGTTCTATGGCTTTAAAGATTTATTTACATTGCTTTGATTAGTTGCTAACATTATTCCAAGATCTTAATTTGAAGTAAAGGAGATTCAGGAAAGATCAAACCTGGCCATCAGGCTGAATGGCCCTTTAATTGTGAATGTTGTTCAATGCCAGGATTTACGAAACAGATTGAATCATAAAACGGTCGGGAAATTTAATGGATCCGGATAAGGATTATCAATCAGGTCACCGCTTATTGATAGTTGATGACGAGCCGAATATCCGCAAAATTCTGAATAAGATTTTGTCGAAAAATTCTCCTCATATAATTGAGACGGCTTTTGACGGTATCAATGCCCTGGAAAAGCTTTCAGAGCAAAAATACGATCTTATGATCATCGATCTCAAAATGCCGCGCATGGATGGCGAAACCCTTGTTCATGAAATCCGAAAACAGCATCACGAAATACCTCTAATAATCCTTACCGGTCACGGTGAACTGACTGGTGCCTATAAGCTCCTCAAAGAATATAGAATTTCCGATTTTCTCACCAAGCCGTTGCAAAGCCCCATGCAATTGCTTTTTTCCGTGGAAAACGCGCTGGAAAAATCCCGTTTGCGCGGCGAACTTCAGGAAGAAGTCAGGGCGCGAAAGCAAGTGGATGAGGCCCTGCATGAAAACCGCAGGGTACTGGTTAACCTGATGAGTAACTTGCCGGGCATGGTTTATAGACGTCAAAACGACGCGGAATGGAGCATGGAATTCGTTAGTGAGGGATGCTACGACTTAACAGACTGTCAACCGGAAGAGATGCTGAGTGGAGATCCACGGTTTACTTATACCAATTTGATTCATCCTGATGATCTACCAGGAGTAAAAGCCGGTTGGCAGGAAGCAGTGGCAGCAAAAACGACCTGTCGCAAAGTGTATAGAATTGTTACCCCGAAAAACCGGCAAAAATGGGTGTGGGAACAGGGACAGGGAGTGTATGGCGTGAATGGCGAATTGTTGGCTGTTGAAGGATTTATTACCGATATTTCGAAGCAGAAAGAAGCAGAGCAGAAACTGGAAAAAGCCAAGGAAGAGGCAGAATCTGCGGACAAGGCTAAAACTGAATTTATCGCTAAAATGTCCCACGAGATGAGAACCCCTCTCAACGCAATAATCGGATTTAGTGAACTTAGTCTTACTCCCGAGTTGTTAAATACGGATCATCCTTATACCAACTATATTCTGGTCGAATCTAAAATCTTGCTGGAGCTGATTAACAGCCTGCTTGATCATGCCAAGATTGCCACAGGCAAGTTTCAACTTGAAACAAGGCCGTTTAATCTGCACTACCTAATGATGGAATTGTCAGCCATTATGCAGGCCAGGGCAGGCAAAAGAAATCTCGATTTTTTCTGTGAGGTGAATTGCAGCGAGCCGATGGTGGTAGAAGGTGACCCTGCTCGTCTCAGACAGATCCTCCACAACCTTCTCAATAATGCCATTAAATTCACCGAATCCGGCTATATCAAAATCCAGCTGGATATTGTCGATGAATCCGATGAGATTGCTTTTGTGAAATTCTCTGTGGAGGACTCAGGGATTGGGATACCGCTTGAGAGGCAACCGTATATTTTTGAAAGCTTTAACCAGGCAAACCCGCTGATGACCAAGGAGTTTGGAGGTACCGGACTGGGAACTACCATAGCCAAGGAACTCACCGAACTGATGGATGGGGAAATTGATTTTGACAGTATCGAAATGGAAGGCAGTACCTTCTGGATCAAAGTCCCTCTGAAAAAAGTACATGATACGACCATTGTCAGCCAGGTGGTTAAGCAACAGGAGTTGGAAAACTCCAGGGATTTGACGAAAAAATGGAATGCCAGGGTTTTACTGGCTGAAGACTACAAAACCAATCAGATGGTGGCAATTAAAAACCTGGAAATAGCCGGTTGTGCCGTTGAATTGGCTGAAAACGGTCAACAGGCCATTGACATGTTTGAAAAGGCGGAATTTGATCTGGTTCTGATGGATCTGAACATGCCGGTTATGGATGGTTTTGCTGCCAGCCTTTTAATTAGAGAAAAGGAAAAACAGAAAAACACCCGTGTTCCCATAATTGCTTATACTGCAAATGTGTATGAAGAAGATCAGGCAAAATGTGTCAGCTCCGGAATGGATGATTTCCTAGGCAAACCAATTCAGCAGAGAAAACTGTACGCAGTCCTTGAAAAATGGTTGGATTCCAGCTTGATGACATACTCAAAGCCGACAACATATCACATCCAAAAAAAGGCGGATTCAGCAGCACACAGCAATGAATACCCGATGGACAGGGAACGTGCCCTGGGTGCGTTTGCAGGCGATGCCAAAACTCTTGATTATGTTATTGGCGAATATTTCAAAGCCATGGAAGAGCAATTTATTCTTATTCGCCGGGCAATTGAACAACAGGATTTTGAGACAGTCAGTGCAGAGGCCCATTCCATTAAAGGCGGTGCTTTAAGTCTGGCTGCCGACGATTTGGCGCAAGCTGCTTTAAGGCTGGAAAAGACGGCTAGTGATGTTGACAGTGAAACAATCGCGAGTCTGCTGAAAGAGGTCGAAAATCAAAAACGTAGGTTAAAGACCTTTTATGAGACCATCCGATCTGTTTAGTGCTCCCCTTCCAAACACCTGATCCCGCTTACCGGAGATTGGAAAAGGCAAAACGACTCGTTTGCATACATCTCTCGCACCTTACCCGCAGAATATTAATCTTCAGGCAGGCATAAGGAACTTTTGTGTGTTTGATACTCCTGCCAGATCTCTTTGACAATGTCTCCTGCCGGCTTTATATCTGCAATGGCAGCGGAAATCTGTCCGATTTCCAGTTCTCCTTGTTCCATGTCGCCTTCAAACATGCCCTTTTTGGAACGTCGCTGACCCAGCAGATCTCGCAATTCGTCTACTCCATCTCCACGAATTTCCGAACGGTACACGTCTTCATAAAACTTGTTTTTGATAATCCTGACAGGGGTCAGCTGTTTCAGGGTGAGTACGGTTTCGCCCTCTGAGATGCTGATTATCTTTTCTTTAAATTCCTGATGTGCTGAACTTTCGAGGCTGGCAGCAAAACGACTTCCGATTTGAACACCATCTGCTCCCAAAGCTAGTGCTCCCAGCAATCCCCTACCGTTTCCAATCCCCCCGGCAGCCAGCAATGGCAGTGAGATGGCCTCCCGAACCATTGGAATCAGGCAAAATGTTGTTGTCTCTTCCCTGCCATTATGGCCTCCTGCTTCAAATCCTTCGGCGACAACCGCATCCACTCCGGCTTCTTCACATTTCCTGGCAAATTTAACACTGGAAACGACATGAGCGACTTTTACTCCATTGTCTTTCAGCACCTTTGTCCATGTTTTCGGATTCCCGGCTGAAGTGAAGACAACCGGAACCTGCTCATCCAGAATGATATCAATCAATTTTTGAATGTCAGGATAGAGCAAGGGGACGTTAACTCCAAAGGGTCTGGATGTGGCTGTCTTGCACTGCTGAATGTGTTCACGGAGGATGTCGGGATACATGGACCCTGCACCTATTAAACCAAGACCGCCAGCCTTACTGACAGCTGCAGCAAGCTTCCAGCCGCTACACCAAATCATTCCGCCTTGCACGATGGGATAGTCAATGCCAAACAAATCAGTAATTCTGTTTTTCATGATTTTACAGTCTCCGTTTTAGAAGGTTGAAAGAAACTTCAGCAGATAGGTGAATCGTTTTTGACTTACCAAAAACTCGGGTGTTATAGTGAATGAACTATTCAAATACTAACTGTTTCATATTATCAATTAATTGCGATTGTTTTTCAATAGCACTTGTACAGGAGACGTATTGTGAAACACATGGGAGATATGCTGCTGACGAAGCCGGCTTTTTCTGAAATTGTGATGGGGAATACTTCCCTGGTGAGAGCCATGGTTGAGGCAGGAACGCGCGTAGTTTCCGCATATCCGGGATCACCAACCCCAGAGATAGCGACAGCTATTCGGTCTATTCCCGGGGAACAAAGACCTTTTTATTTTGAGTTTTCTACCAACGAAAAAGTGGCGATGGAAGTGGCCTACGGGGCTTCCATTAACGGTCATCTTTCTACGGTATTCTTTAAAAGTGTGGGATTGAATGTGGCATCGGATACATTCGTGCAGCTTAGCCTGCTCAATTTAACAGGAGGAATGATCATTGTTCTGGGTGATGACCCGGGAGCAAATTCATCACAAAATGAGCAGGACAACCGGCATTTTTCCTACCTCAGTTACACACCAATGCTGGAACCTGCCGATCCCACCGAGGTTTATACCTATTATTTAAAAGCGGCTGAGGTCTCGGTAAACATGCAAAAACCGGTCATTCTTCGTTTAACCACCCATGTCTGCCATATGAAAGAGAAGGTGTCGTTTCAGGGCTGGTCTCCTAAAGAACATGACGATACTCCCAGGTTCAATCCGGACAATGGCGATTATATTCCTTTGGTATCACGCGTGTTGCCGATGAAGCATGAGGCATTATCCAATCTTCCGTTTTACGAAAAATGGTCGGATGAAGTTGGGTTAAACACCATGGATGACCATGGAAATACGGAGCAAGGTGTCATTGTTTCAGGTTTGCCTTATTTGTCGTTAATGGAGGTCCTGGAGTCGGTATCGAAAAAACCCGATGTGTTGAAATTGGGTTTGATTTATCCACCGCCCAAAGCTGCTATCAGGAAGTTTTTAACCTCCCATAAAGAAGTAAAAATTCTGGAAGAATTGGACAACGAACTCGAAAAAGATATCAAGATGATGGCCTTTGATGAAAAAATAAACACAGCCATTATCGGCAAAAACGGTGTTGAGGATTGGATTGGAGAATATACACCCGATAAGGTTCGAACTATCCTGCATCAAACCTGGCCAGAAATGATCGAAGCCAAAACAATATCCGAGGAAAACAAACCTTATGTGGCTAAAAGACCCGCGCAATTGTGCCCTGGTTGCGGACATCGTAGCGCTTTTCATGCTGTGAAAAAGGCCCTGAAAGATACCGATATCACGGTTGCAGATATCGGATGCCATACGCTAGGTTTTCAAGAACCTTATTATATGGGTCAGGTTTTGCTTTGCATGGGGGCTTCAACGGCGATTGCTTCCGGTCTGACTCTGTTTAACAATTCACGAAAAGTGGTTGCCTTTTTAGGTGATTCCACCTTCTTTCATGCCGGTATCCCTGGAATTATCAATGCTCTGTTTAATAATCACAACCTTACCCTGGTTTTGATGGAAAACGGAACCACAGCGATGACAGGTCATCAGGATCATGCGGCAAGCGGAAACAATTTTAATGGTCCTACAGATAAAATTCCTGTTCGTCAGGTGCTGGAAGGGTTGGGTGTGAAAAACATTCACGATGTCGGTGCCTACAAGCAGGCGAAGTTGATTACAACAATACAACAAACCATGGAAGAAGATCAGTTTAGTGTGGTTATTGCCCGGCACCCCTGTATGTTGCAATTCGTTCGTAAACAACGGAAAAAAGGATCTTACAGGCAGAAATCTGTAACCATCGATCAACATACCTGTGATCGTGCAAATGAATGTGTGGAAGTCTTTGCTTGTCCCACGTTCACACGCAAAGAAGACGGTCGCATCGAAGTTAACCCCGATCTTTGTATTGGCGACGGGTCCTGTATCCAGACTTGCCCGGTCGATGCCATAGTAAGACCCAACTGATAGCCTTTGAAACGTTTCGAAATGTCTATTAGCCTGTTGAAACTTGAATAAGAAAAGGCTGCAGGTTTGAAGTTTAAGTTATTGATACAATTGAAAAATTACTTGGGGTACACAATGGATAAATTTGATATATTTCTAACCGGTGTCGGCGGACAGGGAATCGGATTGATCAGTGAGGTTGTATTGAGGGCTGCCGATCATGCCGGTTTGCCGGTAAAAGGAGTTGACACCCATGGATTGGCTCAAAGAGGAGGTATTGTTGTTTCGCGCGTAAGAATTGGTCCAAAAGTCAGAACTCCGTTAATTCCGAAAGGCGAAGCCGATATGGTAATTGCCTTGGAACGGCATGAGGCCTTAAGGGGCATGAACGATGCTCTTAAAGACAAAGGAACGCTGGTTTACTACAACACCGTCCAGCAGCCATTGGAAACCAGGTTGAACCAGGCTTCAGAAGTGGATGAATCCTTGGTTTCCAAAACCTGCAAGGCACGGGGAGTTAAAGAATTCAAGGTGTCAGCGGATGAACTGGTGGATGCCAGAATGCAAAATATTGCTGTCCTGGCTACGATCAATAAAAACAACTTGATTCCGGGAATTAAAACCGAACACTACAAACAGGCAATGAATGATCTGTTGCAGGGAAGTGTTTTGGAGAAAAATTTGCAGCTGTTTGAGAGTCTTTGAATCAGCTTTTTTTAGCAGGATGCTTTTCCACGCGTTGGCGGATCTGCCTTTACACCAGCAGGATGCTCATCGACACTTTTTTCCTTTATACATGAAGCAAGCTCACGGGGGATTGTGGGTTGCATCTGTTTTCCTTGGCGGGGCTCATATTGGTATTGGATCTTTGCGTTCATTATTTGGATGTAAATAGATCGCTCCGGACCTGATGCGTTAAAACAACACGAATCAAAAACCTGAATGGTGATAATTAACTTGGGGTATAATACGATTTGTAATTGGTGCTGTAGAAAATAGTTATTACATTTGCTAGAATTTGCCATCGGCTCAATGAGCTGCCCGGGTGCTCCCGGAATTACTTACAACAATCCCTAACCCTTAACCCTATATGAACTCAAGAAAATTACTAATCATTCATGATTCGAGAGTTATTCGAAACCTTTTGAAGGGCTTTGTATTGGCGGAATTAGATGATATTACTCCGTTGGAAGCTTCATCAGGTAAGCAGGCCATGCAACTGGTTGAAGAAGATAAAATTGATATAATTTTAAGTGCCTACATTTTAAGGGATTGTGAGGGGCATGAGCTGTTTCATAAATTAAGAGAATCGGAAAAGGGAAGGAACATTCCATTTATCATCTTTACTTCGACCTCTTCGGATGAGCATATAGCAGAGATTCGCCAGCAGGGCATTCAGCATTATCTGGTGGTGCCTTTTTCATCCGTAAAACTGCGGAACAAGATCGACGAAGTATTTGATCCCCGGCAAATGCGGAGACAACAGCGATATAGTATCCCGGGAACTCAAGCCATTATTCACACAGAATCTCAAAATATTAACGCGGACGTTATTAACTTGAGTATGAGCAGTGCCTTTTGTGAATTTACCTTGCCTTCCGGGGTGAATGACCTTCTTAACAGCATGTATATTTCTGTAAAATTTCCATCAGAATATGACGAAGTGTTGATTGGGGACATCTATTGCAAACCTCTTTCAATCAAAACCGTTTCCTGGCTTCCGAACGATGCCTCTGATAAAGTTCGTGTTGTCTGGTTGTTTAAAAACCTCTCCCAGAGAAATGAGTCAATGTTTTCAGAGGTTTTAGACCAGGTTGAGAAAAAAATCAAAAGTCTGCAGAATATCTAGCATTTTTAAGCATTATAGTGTACGGTGTAGTCGACATCTGAATCAAACGTTCCGGTGCTTTACCGTGAAATCAACGTGTTCGAATTATTAATTACGCAAAGTAAGGTCTAAATACTTTGAAGAACACTAAACTGATTTACTTAACCCTTCAACAGTTTCCATCCAGCCTGTGTCAGACAGCGCCTCGGTTTTGCGGTCCTTTGTTGTCTTTTTCCACTTGTTTTTTTCTGTCTTGTTTTAGAATTCTTACAGTCTTTTTTTTCGGTCGTGTTTTTATAATAAACGTTTTTCAACGGAACGATTATGCCAAGAAAGAAGAACCTGATGGTATTGGATACCAATGTCATACTTCACGACAGCAAGTGTATCCATCAATTCAAGACCTCTGATATCTCAGTGCCGATCCCGGTTTTGGAAGAGCTGGATCAGTTCAAAAAAGGAAATGAGTCGATTAATTTTCATGCCAGGGAGTTTACCCGTTCACTGGATTCGCTAAGCGGAGATAAAATCTTTGATGGCGGAATCAAAATCGGTAAGGGGCTTGGGAGGATCAGCATTTCTTTGGATAGGGAGATCCATGAAGATTTGGCCAAAAGCTTTTCTCCTAACAAAAACGATCACAGAATTTTAAACATCGCTTATCATCTCTCCAAGGAACACAAAACGAAAAATGTTATTCTGATCTCAAAAGATGTTAATTTAAGGATGAAGGCCAAATCGGTTGGATTGAATGCCGAAAACTATCGCAATGATCAGGTTCGCGATATTGCAACGCTATACAATGGTCACCGCACGGTTGAAAATATTGATAGCGGATTGATTGAGCAGCTTTTTAATTGTGTCGCTTATTTTGATGCTGATGCGCTTAAAAACGGCACCAAACTAAACCCGAATGAGTACCTGATATTGCGCAATGGCACCCAATCAGCCCTGGGAATGTACGATGGTGAGTCCAACCAGGTAAAAAGGGTGGAAAAGCCTACTGCGTACAAAATCAAACCACGAAATGTAGAACAGACGTTTGCCCTGGATGCCCTTTTAAACAATCATATCCAGCTTGTAACCATCTCAGGAAAGGCAGGTACCGGAAAAACCTTGCTGGCCCTTGCAGCAGCCTTGCAAGAGCGGAGGCATTATAGGCAGATATTCATGGCAAGACCGGTTGTGCCGCTGAGTAACAAGGACATCGGTTTTCTTCCGGGCGATATTCAATCAAAGCTTGATCCGTACATGAATCCCCTCTATGACAACCTGGGGGTGATGCAAATGATGGAAGAAAAGGAAAGCAAGGCAAAAAATATTACTCAATTGCTGGAAGAGGAAAAACTGGTGATATCTGCTTTATCCTACATTCGGGGAAGATCTTTGGTGAAGGTCTTTTTTATTGTGGATGAAGCCCAGAATTTAACTCCCCATGAAGTTAAAACCATCATCACTCGGGCCGGGGAAGGGACAAAAATTGTTTTTACCGGTGATATATTTCAAATTGATCACCCTTATCTGGATAGCCATACCAACGGGTTAAGCTATTTGATCGAGAAGATGAAAGGGCAAAAGCTTTATGCCCATATCAATCTGGAAAAAGGCGAACGTTCCGAACTGGCCGAAATAGCAAGCGATCTGCTGTGACATCCGGCTCACTGTTATTGAATGTGATGAATCAGGGACCTACATGAATCATTTCCCATTCCATGGTGTCATGCTCATTTTGCCTGGCATGTTCCGCTTCGGTTTCCAATATTCTGGCATGCCCTGTTTCCATGGTCGCCAGATACAACAGGCTATCTCGCACTTTTGCCAGTCTTTGTTGGGCTTCGGGAGATTGCTGTTTGTCGTCTGAGAATATGGAAATCATGGACGAGTAAAATGTGGCAGCTACTGTTTCTGTGTCTTTAGCCTGATCCAACAAGTCGCTCATGGCAATGGATTCGTTTTCGATATCAATCTCCGGCAGAGGTATGACTCCTTCGTCAGGAACCTTGGCCTGCTCTCCCGGAAATTCCGCCTTGAAAAGATCCTTTAAAAAAACGGCATGATTCTTCTCTTCCCGGGCAAGAAATTTCAATCGATCAGCTAACATAATGTTCTTAACCCGCTTTGCCAGCTCCAGATAAGTTCTTTCTGAATCGATTTCACTTTTTAATGCGGACAGAATGATGTCTTTTTTTGAGTATTGTTTTAAATCCATGGTCGGCCTTTGTGAGTGGTTAAGAGTATAGTCAAAATACCATTGAAGACTTAAGGTCATATAATGGTCGGAATGTTTACGGGATCCATTAAGACCTTGCGCTGCCAAAAGAGTATGAATAGAAAAACTTTGTTCCCATGAAGCAATAACACTTATCATGCCAAATCACAGGTGTTACTCAAGTTGAAGTCATTCTACAGAAAAGCTATCTGGACTTCAAGGATTGAAACAATATGAGGAATTAGTTTTGAGTGGACGTTTGCGGTGTGAATGAGTTTAATTTGTCTTGTTTGTAGGGAAGGGTAAATGTAAAAGTCGCTCCGCCGTCTGCATTGTTTTCCGCGTATATAACACCGCCGTGGGCCTCTATAATCTCCTTGCTGATAGATAGTCCTAATCCTGTTCCTCCGGCTCCGGTTCTGGTTTTGCTACTTTGAACGAATTTATCAAAAACAGTTTCCAGTTCTCTCTCCGGAATGCCGATTCCCTGGTCCCCGAAAAAAATGGAAACTGCAGATACCACCTCGGTTGTGTCGTGCACGGTGGGGATTGAAAGCACCGAGGGCTCGAAGTGAATAGATATGTTCTTTCCATCCGGAGTAAATTTAATAGCATTGGACATGAGGTTTTGAATGACCTGACCAATTTTGTTGGGATCGCATTCCAACTTGGTATTAACTTTGGTTTCTTTGATATCAACCGTCAATTCCTTTTTATCAAGCAAAGTTTGCAGTTCTGATACACGCTCGTTAACCAAGTCAAAAAGATCAATCTCATCAATGGCAAAATTGATGTTGCCTGTTTCCATTTTGGAAAGATCCAGCAGATCGTTCAAAAGCAACATCAATCGATCTCCTGTCTTTCGAATCTGGGTGAAGTAATGAAGCAGCTTCTCCTGGGTTGTTTTATGAAACTTAGTCATGCCGTATTTTGAGTAATTCAAAATATGATGCATAGGTGTCCTGAGTTCATGAGACACATTGGCCAGGAACTCTGTTTTGGCGCAGTTTGCCTCTTCAGCATGCCTTTTGGCAAAGATCAGCTTTTCCTCCATTTCCTTTCTACTTCTTATCTCCTCTCTCAATAATTTATTGCTGTCGTTTAACTCGGCAGTTCGCTGTTGGACTCGTAATTCCAAATCGGCGTATGCAAGTTGGAGAGCTTCTTTAGTGCGTTTACTTTCGGAAATATCTTTGATGGCTCCGTAAATCCTTTTGGCGTCGCTGTAAAATGTCAATTTGGCTTGATCCCTGAGCCAGACGATCGATCCGTCTCTCTTAATGATGCGATACTCTACGATCCCCGAATGTTTTGTTATCAAGTCGTTCATTTGCTGGTCGATCAAGTGGAGGTCTTTGGGATGGACCAGCGAATTCCAACGATCCTTTAACCCACTGATTTCATTCTGCGTGTAACCGGTAATTTCGAATATGGCATCAGTCACCCATTGGAATTTTAAATCACCCTCCTCCGTTACTTCATATGCATAAGCAAAATCGGATGTGATTTCCGAAACAGCCCTGTATCTTTCTTCGCTTTCTTTAAGGCTTTCTTCGGCCTGCTTCCTTTTGGTAATGTCCTGGGAAATAATCTGGGCAGCATATACTTTGTCATGAATGTTTCTCAAAGGTTGTACATTTGTTATCAGCCACCTGGGACCAGTATTGAAATTGACTATGTCTTCGTAAATTCGACTTTCCTCAGAATCGATCACCAAACGAATTCGATCCATACATGTGTCGGCTTTATCCTTCTCGTACAGATCATAAAACGTTTTACTTTCAAAAGTTTCTTTGTCGCCTCCATGGTATTCAGCCATTTTATCATTCACTAATAAAAGGTTGCCGTCTCGATCGACAATAGTGACAAGCAGTTCCGCGTTATCGATCAGCAGTCTGAATTTCGCTTCACTTTCCCTGTATGCCGTTTCGGAAAGCATTCTTTCTTTTATTTCTTTTTGTAAGCGTTTATTAAAAATGTACAAGATCACAGCGACAAATCCGACTGCCACCAATATCAGGAACATTATCCTGGCAAGCCACTTCAACCGGCGTGATTCTTTT
>JAKSDL010000891.1 GCA_022360105.1 Pseudomonadota bacterium | reverse complement strand
TCAGTGTTGGTTATTAAGGAAAATATAATTACCCCTAGAGGCAATTATATTTTCCCTTTGGGAAAAGTCATAAAATTACTCGTCATTCCTCTTTCTTCTCCTCTGAAAATTGCTGTGCAATTCTAATCATTAATAATTCAAATACTTATGTATATTTTAATTATCTCTGCCAAACAAAATTATTGACTTTCGAGGAAAAGCATATTAGCCTAAAAGGAAATATTATTTCCCTTAAAAGAAAGTCAATAGAAAAATCTACTTCTCTTTTGTTTTTGTCTTTGAGAGATTGAAAGTGTAATTTAATATTTAAGAGGAGAGGCCAATGCAGGGGAAAAAAGAGATTGTGCCCAAAGATCTTCATACAAAGTTCAAAAAATTACGGCTAACCAAGGGATGGTCTCAAGGACAACTTGCCAAAAAACTGGATACTGATGTACCACGCATTTCAAAGTACGAAACTGGCGCAGTTTGCCCAACAGTTGAAATGATAATAAAATTGGCCGACATCTTTGAGGTAAGTCTTGACTATTTGTTAAGAAACGAAAGCAATGTATCTATTAGCAAAATAACCAATCGAGAACTTTTAAAAAAGGTACATGATATTAACGAATTATCCGATGACGATCAAAAAACTTTGATTTCGGTGTTAGATGCTTTTATAAAAAGGCACAGATTAGAAGGAATAGGACAAAGAGACGTGTAAGGAGATAATTATGCTATCTGAGGCAATAAAAAAGGAAATACTTGATTTAAAAGCGGTTGAAAAGGTTCATTTGGTGGAATTAATTCTTGGCAGTTTGGATAAACCGGACCCACAAATTGAAGAAGCATGGATAAATGAATCAGAACAAAGATATAAACTTTATAAGGAAGGTAAGATCAAAGCATTTAATTCAGAAGAGGTCCGAGAAAAGTTGGAAGCACGATGGAAATAGTGTTTCTCGAAGTCGCGCTTAGTGAATTGGAAGAGGCAATTGACTACTACGAAGATCAATTAACGGGATTGGGAAGAAATTTCGAACATGAAGTCTTTTATAGTCTTGAGATTATAAGTAAACACCCGCTTGCTTGGACAAAGGTGGGGCCTAAAACAAGAAGATGTTTGATTAATCGATTTCCCTACTTCATTCTTTTCATTGTTGAAGACGAACTGATTACTGTAACTGCTGTGGGACATCAACATAGAAAACCTGATTATTACTCTGATAGGATCTCATGACCTTAAACTGTTTACTTTTCCCAAATTGCAGAACAGAAAGAGATAAGACGGTTCCTGTGGACCTAGATTTGTTTTGAGAACTTTTCCTTTTGGTCAACAATGTCAACATTTAAACTTTTGCTCCCCTTCTGAAACGTTGTCGCTAAGCTGCCCAATTTATTAATAGTGCAGTTGGTGTCCTTTTCCTGGTTGACAGCGCCAATTTTCAGTCCTTTTAGATCACTCAGTCTGTATTTAAAAATCAATACTTACTGCTTTCAACCAATACCCCGAGCTTCAACAGGATTAAACTGAGATAACTTTCGCAAACCTTCCTTTTAAACCCTACATATTTGGGTTTTAACCGGCGTTAGCCTGGTTACGGCCTAAAGATGCTGGGTAAGCGAAACGCCGTAGAGCGTTCATAACCTACCTACTAACTTCAAGCAAACAATTGAGCGGGAATTTTTGGGCGAGCGGTTTCGACGTAAACCGCGGCTTTGCCGCACCTTACTTGCCTTTGGCAAGCGGCTGGTAACCCCACCTTTCTACTAATTCGGTAATGGTGGGTTTACGAAGATATTAACCAACAGCGGGAATGTGAATCGTGCGTCTAGGCGGAGCGAACGAGGGCTGGCGCGATGCGAGCCAGCCGAAGGGCTGGGCAGCCATGGGCGGCGGCGAAATGTGAGCGTAGCGAACTGGCTGACGCGTCCAGCCTCACAATAGTGAGGGTAGGACGTCCGAACACATTACAGGGGGAGGAATAAAATATGGAAATAGGTATGCTGTCCACCGATTTAAGGCGTTAAAAGGTACCATTTTTAGGGATTTTTCCCCTGTTTACCGCTCATCACGCTGGTCCGACCCGATTTCTGCGATTTCTGATTTCTAACTTTAAACAGACAAAAGAAGATCTGCCCCCCTTTATAGTTGTGAATTGTTAACCAGCGTCATGTAGGATGGGCCGCCGAAGGTTGCCCATCAACTCAACTGATGCATGGGATTGTAGGATGGGTAACTCGTTAC
>JAKSDL010000769.1 GCA_022360105.1 Pseudomonadota bacterium | reverse complement strand
CAATGCTGCAATGAAATAGATGACTCTTCTGAAGTGTATAAAATAAACAAATTGGAACTCGATTTAGGTTTTGTCGATAAGAATAATCTTATTGAGGATTTTAGGTCAAAAGTTCTCAAGCAGTTTTATGAAGGATTAAGCCAGGCTATTCGCAATATGCCTTCAAAAGAGGAAGTAAACCTTCGCGATCAGTTGGCTACGGAATCAGGAGCATATCCCGGCGGGACAGACGAAGACACAGCTTTTCATTATAAGTCCGATTCGAAAGAATCTGAGTTAGAGCTTTTGTCCCATTTTATGAAAACCGGCAGGTTACCCTGGTGGAGTCGAAATGCAGAATTGATTGATCTCATTGCAGTTATGGACAATCAACTGAAGGCGGTTGAATCTCAATTTATCAAACTTCTTGAAGAAGCGATCGCCTATCCTGCTGTCATAAAAAGGTTGATATACCAGTTTTCTAACAATCAGTTGCAAAGAATTGTTGAGATCTTGGCTGAAATTAACCGAGAAGCAATTGGAGAAATTTTTAACAATGTTTTCAAATGTTTAATAAAGCTACCAAGGTTTGAGGACGATCAGGAAAAGATCATTCAAAACAACATTTGGCAATCGATTTTCGCAGGACTGGTCACGGATCTCAAAGGGATTTCAGAAAAAGAGGAATTTGAAGAGCTTTTGATCAAACATCTCCCGGAGCAATATCGCGTTGAGTTGGTCAAACCAAAGAAAGCAGCAGAAGAAGAAATCATGGAAAAGGAGAGTGTGCTT
Organism: Pseudomonadota bacterium; assembly: GCA_022360105.1. Next base: position 6,796 of record JAKSDL010000769.1, on the reverse strand, counting down.
GCTATCACAATAGCAAACAAGGAATCCCAGCTTTCCATGCTATTTAAAGAGATCTCTGCTCTTGTTAAAGAAAATGAAGACAAAAAAATCTTCTTAAGGCCTGATATAAAGGTACTTGAATCTGCAGGAGAATCGCTTTTTGAGTTGCTGGACAATATCAAGTCTATCAAAGAACAACAAATCAGTCAGAACAAGGCTATAAAAGTTGGCGAACTAACAACTATGCAGCTCAAACACCGGCTGATATCACTGACGACGATTTTTCAAGAAAAATTGTTACAGCTTGGTAATCGAATTCAATCGATCTTAAACGCAGAGCTAGTTTCTACAGAGTTGATCAAAGATAGAAATACCAGGGAAAAACTGGAAACGATTCAAGCGCTCGTCAATGAGCTGGTAAACAGTATTGTAAGCAGACCAGGGAAAAAAAGATTTGTGTTCGATTTCAGTGTCAAAACCGGTGATGACGTTATCCTGACAACAAAAGAGCCAACGCCGAATGATGACGAAGATGACGGTCATCAAAGGGTTAAGCATAGGCGTAAAAAGCATAGTGATCTGTTCGCTGAGTCGGAAGAAATCTACATCAATAACTCCGGTCTTGTGCTGCTTTGGCCTTACCTGGGCAGATTTTTTAAATCTGTTGGATGCATGGACGGGAATCAGTTCATCGACAAGGCAAAGCAGGAACATACGGTGCTTTTGCTTCAGTATCTTATACAGGGACATCAGGGCTTTAATGAATACGATCTGGCTTTAAACAAAATCTTATGCGGACTCGATCCCAATTATCCAGTTCCGACTGTTGTTGAACTGGAAGACAAGGAAATCGAGGAAGCCGATACATTGATGTCGACCTTGATCCAACACTGGACCGTCTTGAAGAATATGTCACCTGATGGTTTCAGACGGATGTTTCTGAATCGTGAGGGAATGATCTCAACCAGAGACGGAAACTATGTTCTTCGAGTAGAAGAACAGGCTTATGATGTACTAATAGATAAGATGCCTTGGCAAATCACTACTATTAAACTGCCCTGGATGGAAAATCTGATATTTGTGGAATGGAGGTTATAATTGATAGGTCAAACTCTGGAACTAATTCGCAAAGAGGTCAATGATTACATTGACACCAAACTCGGTGGAACGGCAGCTGAGAACAGGGTAGTGTTGACTTCTTTTGTCGATGAAACCGGCAATATTGCTATTCCCAGCGATACAGTTGGATTGAGCCTTCTGAATATTGAAGAAGAAAAGATCCTGCGAACAGCCAGAATGCAGCCTCTCCAATTATCAGAGCAAAACACGCAACTGGTAAATCCACCTATAAATCTGAACCTTCAATTAATGTTCGCCACTAATTTCACTAACTATGAGGAAAGCCTCAAGCATATTTCGTTCATCATTTCCTGCTTTCAGAGCAGACCTGTATTCGATGAAGACAACACCCCTGAGATGACAAATTTGGAAACCAAAAAACTGGTCTTCGAACTAAACACCCTGGGTCTGGAACAGCAGCACTATATTTGGAGTATGATTGGGCTTCGGTACATGCCTTCGATTATCTTTAAAGTTAAAATGTTGAGCATCGATGAGCAAGATGTTGCCAATGATGTTCCAAATATAAAATCAATTGGGACCGATCCGAATATAAAAGAAACTAACGACTAATGGAACAAAGACTATTATCTGAAATCTTCAGGCTGACCTGTTCTCATACCCGTTTCCCAAATGGGATCGGTGGTTTATTTGAAATGGAACCCACTGAAGATTGTCGAAAGCAACTCCGAAACTACAAGCTGAATTTCAAAAGCAAAAAAGACGGTTTTGTTATCGTTGCTCCCCACAAACCGGAGTCCGAAAACGAACTGGAGCTTGTTCAACCATTTGCTGATGGAATCAAACTCTCTTTTGCCATATTCACCGATGACAAAAGGTTTTTTGAGTATTCGGAATTACCGGAAGACCCTCCGGGCGAGGTGGTATACTACTATAACAATCTTGATGAGACCGAAAACAGAACCTTAGTCCTTGGTGGCAAAGCAGGTGTAACCGAGGCGGATAGGGTAAATACCCATACTAAAAGATTCATCTTTCCCAAGGATAATGCCAATAACACCACTGTTTATAATATCTTTGGCGAACTGGTTCCTGACTCTGAGTATGACACCGAAATTGACCTTATTAAGAATGAGTTTATTGTCGATCTATCCCGAAAATCAGATGGTTTGTACTTTATTCAAAGTGCAGGTCAAACAAACGCTTATTATTGCTTAAGTGCTTCGTTTATTCGAAGGATTCCCCTGGCTATTATCGATGTCTTTGTGCATCCAGGGGTACCTGAAGCGTACCAGATTATAAAGAGGATAGATGGTATTCAATACCTGGATCCAAAAAAATTCGAATTGAAGTTTGGTACCGCTCAAGCCAGCGATGAGTACTATTGGCGTTACAAGATCAAGCTTATCAACATATCCCACGGAAAGTGGTTCAGCGTGCAAACAGACGATGAAAACCGATTTGAACCACCGAGAGCAAGGGTTAACTGGGATCGTGATCCATTGATCTTTACTTCCAAGGAAATGATCAGCAAATCCGATGAAGATATTGATCCGGCTCTCCATAAAGTGCACTGGAGCAACTATTCGCGTTGTCATCACAGTCCCAGGTATAGATATTGTGATTCCCACTATGGTTTTGATTGTGATGACGGTCACTTTCGCTGTCGGCGTTTTTACTTCAATCATGGGGTAAAACATTATCCGGATCATTGTCCGGCAGAATGGCATACCCATTTTGTCGGTTCATTACCAAGACCGGATGAAGTGGAAACCGATTATTACGTCGAGGACGACAAAAGCTACGCTGAGATGGAAATGTACCTGATCTACAAGTGGGGAGAGATGTATCTATCGGAAACATATGATGGTTGCGGCGGGGGTGATGACGATGATGACGACGATGATTAAAACCAGTATGGCAATTTCGAATACCGACAGAACCGAATAAGGACATTTAGCAGCAGAGAAACATGACAGATATCGAACTAAATGGTGATGTGATTGAACTGGAGATGCAATGGCTTCAATCTGTCATTAAGAACCGGATTAATGAGTATTTTCAGAACAATGATGGGCAGCATCCTGAACCGCTTCCTCCGGAAATACTCGAGTCAGGCACTTATTATGCTGAATTCCTGAACAAATACGAGCTCAGTGAAGATGAGCGTAAAGTAGTGCTACTCGCCCTTGCCCCGGAAGTGAAACCGGAAATTCTGGATGTGTTCTTTGTGCATGACAATATGGATAAACGCTCATTTGCAGAATTTGGCGGCATTATATCCAAAACATTCACCGGCTTTTTACCAACCTTGAAGACCGCCTACTTTGTTTTAGGGGGAAATTCATTAAGCAAGCAAATTCGGTGTGCCAAGGTGTTTGAAAAGGGACAAAAACTGTTTCGGGAAAATATTCTTAAGGAAATAACGGTTACGGAAACAGATCCCGGAATCAATAAAAACCTGTGTTTAAGCGATGAGGCTATTAATGCCATGTTGACGGGGAAAGATATCGAATATGAATACAGTTATGATTTTCCGGCCAACAAACTGGAAACCGAGCTGGATTGGGATGATCTGGTGTTGAGTAAAACCACTTTTCAAAGCCTGAAAGAACTCATCGCCTGGTCAACCCATGGCCATAAATTGGTAAATGAGCTGAACATGGGCAAGAATATACAGTTGGGATATCGAGCCCTGTTTTATGGGCCTTCAGGGACTGGTAAAACCTTATCTGCAGCATTGGTAGGCAAGAAAGTTGGGAAACCGGTTTATCGTATCGATCTATCCCAATTGGTATCCAAGTATATAGGTGAAACAGAGAAAAATTTGGAAAGGATTTTTAAAGTGGCAGGATCTCGGGATTGGATCTTGTTCTTTGATGAGGCAGATGCACTATTTGGAAAACGGACCAGTGTTAACAGTTCCAACGACCGCTTTGCCAACCAGGAAACGGCCTACCTCCTGCAGCGAATCGAAACCTGCAACAATATGGTTATTCTGGCCAGTAACCTCAAAAAGAATATGGATGAGGCATTTACTCGCAGGTTTCAATCTATAGTTTATTTTCCTGCTCCGAAAAAAGACGAAAGATTGCAGTTATGGACAAATGTCTTCACCAATGAAGTGGTTCTGGATGATACTATCGATCTGGCTAAAATATCAGAAAAATATGATCTCTCCGGTGGTTCCATTGTGAACGTTGCCAGGTATGTATCTTTGATGGCCCTTTCCAGGGATACGGTATTTATAACTCAAAAAGATCTTTTGGATGGCATTCAGCGCGAGCTAACCAAACACGGGCGTACACCATAAATTATGTCTTTACAATCGATGAAGACTATTTAAGCTTGTGAACACTGTGCTGTGACACAACCACTTAATCGATATATTCGCGCCTTATTCAATCAAACAAGATGGCGAAGAGGCTGATAATTACAACAGAATAAATACAACCGATATTTAACAAATTACTTTAAGTTGAGGAGAATTTATGATCAAAAAAAGAAGCAGAAAAGAGTTGTATGACAAATTCAGGCAAGGAGCTATACCTTCCGGAGCGGACTTTGCCGATTTTATTCGATCTCAAGTAAATCTTCTCGATGACGGAATAAATGTCTCTGATAATCCTGAGGATCCTGTAGCATTCAATGCCAAAGGAGATGAAGAGAATTACGTGGACTTTGCTGATGCCGATGGCAATAAAAGATGGCGCTTCGCAGGTTTATCGGAACAAGATGAAGAAGGTCTCAATCTTAAGGCGGATGATAAAAGTCGGATTTTCGTAGAAAGAGAAAGTGGCAATGTAGGAATAGGTACCGACGCTCCACAGGCAAAAATTCATGTTAAGCAAATTGGTGGAGATGATGTTGTTAGAATAGATGATGAAGGAAACGATGACACACCATTTGTCATCACATCTGATGGCAGTGTTGGTATCGGCAGGGGTAATGCTAATAACCGCCCCCAGGCAAAACTACACGTCAACAGCCCTGGGGCAGGTGATGCAATCCGCGTTGACGATTTCAGTGATGATACAACTCCCTTTATCGTAAACGAAGATGGCAAAGTAGGTATCGGAGAACCCCAACCAAAAGCAAAATTAACTGTAATGGATGGAGGAATTTCTGTTGGTAAAAATTTTAATCCCGGAGACAATAATATTTACGTTAAAGGGGATATTGAAATTGAAGGAAATATCATTGTCACAGGAGGACAAGGGAAGGGAACAATAGAAGTTGATGGAGAAATCAAAGCGACAGGCAAAGACTTTGAAATCCATGATAATGTTCATATAATGGCTGATCCGCAGAACCAAGCCGGTTCCGATGGTAACTTGCACGTCGATGGAGATACTACACTAGGTACATACGGATTAGGACACGTGGTAACGGTAAACGGTGATGTCGAATCTGGTAAAAATCCCAGTTCGGGTGATCAGCAGTGGGAAATGTCCTTCAATAGAGTTTTGACAGTAAATAGAAATGTTGACGATGACACCTTTCCGGAAAAAGAAATGGTGAAAGTCAAAGGAAACAGTGAGCTGGGAAGAACAGCTTCTGATACTGCGAAACTTAACGCTACAGTCAGTTCAGACGACGGAGATGTGACTGTTGATGACAACGTGACTATTACTGGTAAGCTCTCAATGGGTAGTCAAACCAATCCTGAAGTTTCACTTGATCGTAAGAACGATAACCTAAAGATTGTAGGTGATACTGTCGTTGATGGTACGGTGGAAATTGAAGGTGTAATGGCGGCGACAGTTGATCTTATCCCTCCTGTGGGCTCGATAATTGCCTGGCATAAAAATCTTCCGGGGACAAATCAGGTTTTACCTGCCGAATGGATGGAATGTAACGGCCAGGAGGTAACAGATCCAAACAGTCCTTACTATGGATCTAACCTTCCTGATTTGAACAATCAGGCGCATTTTTTAAGAGGAGCTACCAATTCGGGTGATGTACAGGATGGAATGATTCAAAGTCATAATCACACTACCCAGTCAGCCGGTAATCATAACCATAGTTTTTCAAGTGCAGGTAACCATGGTCATAATTTTAGTTCAGATGGTAGCCATCGCCACAACACTGGACGTGAAGGTAAGCGAAGCCGCAGAGGGACTGGCTATATAAATGATTATACAAAATACCACTCTTGTGGTGAAACCGTATATACCAGTTATGCCGGTTATCATGGGCATGGGTTTAAAAGCGATGGTGCTCATGGTCACGGCTTCAAAACTGATGGGAATCACAACCATACAATAAACAATACTGGTGGCAGTGAAACAAGACCGATTAACATGTCAGTAGTATGGATAATGAGGATTAAATAAAACAAGCTAAAAAAAAAGAACAATTAGTTTATTACGATGGGTAACTATGTTGTTTAAATTTCCCCACGAACACCTCATGACCGGCGGCTTCTTTCCTAATCAAGTCTAGCTGCACCGGTATGCCGTTATGAATGTTGCTCTTAATAGTTGTCTCATGAACTGTAAGGTAAACAATGGGTAAATCAATTGAAAAAAGTAAAGAGAAGTCTAGCCCGGTAGTATCCCCTGCCAGGCAAACCCGGCAACCCGTTGGATTGTATTCCCGGTACATACAAATGAAAGAGGACAAGACCCCTCTAATCCAACGCCGTGGTGCTTCGGACCATGACATGTACGTCAATCCCAAAATGGACGTGGTCGATTCCGAGGATGCATCAGAAAAAGAAGCGGATGCCACTGCT
>JAKSDL010000470.1 GCA_022360105.1 Pseudomonadota bacterium | reverse complement strand
TGAATTTACGGGGAATGCTGTGTAGATTACAGGGAGGATTAAGCGAAGTGGATCCACCAACTTCATTGTGACAAAGTCTGAGTAGTAAAAAACCGCTCAAGGATTCTGACAGATCTTTCACTGTCGTTCAGGATGAGGTACAGTCATGATCTTTCTGATTCAAAAATAATGTGCAGAGGTGTGAATATATTGATTTTAGATTAATAAATGCCTATATCCCAAAATCCACAAATAAATCATCAATCACAAATCTAACTTCTAAAATATCGTCTTTCTCCCATGATGTGGGTGGCTTCGATGGAGCGATCGTCTCCCAGGGTCATCAGCAAAAACAGCTTTTGTTCTGTCGTTTCACATAAAGCCATGCGTCGTTGAATGAGTGGTGTGGCATCCAGGTTGAGCACGATGAAGTCTGCTTCTTTTCCGGGTTGAAAATTTCCGATATCTTCATCCAACGCTAAGGCTTCGGCTCCACCCAGGGTAGCCAGATAAAAGGCTTTAAAAGCTGAAAGCGTCTGACCTTGCAGTTGGAGGATTTTGTAGGCTTCCCCCAGAGTTCTCAGCATGGAAAAACTGGTTCCTCCACCAACATCTGTTCCTATTCCGGTTTTGATTTTATGGGATTTTGTTTGCTCCAGGTTGAATAACCCGCTACCAATAAATAAATTGGAGGTCGGACAGAAAGAAACGGCAGCATCGTTCTGGCTCAAACTGGTATAACTTTCCTCGGGCAAGTGAATGGAATGAGCAAAAACAGAGCGATCTCTAACCAGGTTGTACCTGTCATAAACATCCAGGTAGTTTTTGCTCCAGGGAAACAATTCAGAGACAAATTGCACTTCAGCTACGTTTTCGGCTAGATGCGTATGCAAGTACAATCCTTCCGCCTTTTTGAGGAGATCAGAAGCCTTTTCCAGTTGCTCTTCTGTTGACGTGACGGCAAACCTGGGTGTTACGGCATATGAAATTCTGCCTCTCTCATGCCATTTTTTAATCAAATCCAGTGAATCCTCATAACCCTGTTCAGGTGTATCCCGGAGAAAATCCGGGGCATTGCGATCCATTAGGACCTTTCCGGAGATCATTCTCATGTTTAGCTGCAAGGCTTTTTGGAAAAAGATCTCAGCAGACTGTTTGTGAATGGTTGGCATGACCTGGGCTGTGGTCGTACCGTTTTTGAGGATCTCCTCAAAGAAGAAGTTGACAACTTCTGTGGCATAGCCGGGATCGGAGAATTGGCCCTCCTTGGGAAAGGTGTAAGTTTCCAGCCAATCCAGCAACTGCTTTCCAAATGACCCGATGATATCTGTTTGTGGGTAGTGCAAGTGGGTGTCTACAAATCCCGGAAGAATGATTTTACTTCCATAATCGGTAGTCTTAATCCCTTCCGGGATCAGCTTTTTCATTTTTTCGGCAGGGCCCACCGAGTATACATAGCCGTTCTCGATAAACAATATCCCGGGGTCAAAAACTTCCACGCAGGAAGCCTCGGACGATTGAAATGGGTCAGCCACAAAATGAACAATCGTTCCCTGAACGGCCAATGTTTGATGAGGCATAGGTTGTTTTCCGTATTAATGATTGAACTGTTTGACAATGCATTCTTTAGGATTCAGTTCAGCCTGATTTGACTGTGTGTTGTCAGTTATCGGCTATCAGCTATCAGTTTGTTGAACAACTGTTCGAGAGTGGGAGCTGGCATGGAAAAACATCTTTTTATCAAGCAGCAACCTTTATTTGAAATGCAACAATACAGAAAGCGGAGCTTTCACGTAAGTCTGATAACGGATCACTATATCTTGAGATACTTGTTTTGTGAGGCATGGACATGAAACATGGTCGATTCAAACAATAAGCAAAAACTAACTTATTTAAGAATATCGGTGATGCTGGAACCGTTGGTGGCTCGAATTTTTTTTAGATAATTGTAGACTGTGAAATTGGTAACTCCCAGCTGTAGAGCAACCTGATT
>JAKSDL010000299.1 GCA_022360105.1 Pseudomonadota bacterium | reverse complement strand
CGTCTTCAAATCCGGATTGAATAACTTGGCTCCTGTTGCAAAAGCCAGCGCTCTCCCATGAAGAGTGTGCAAGGTATCAGCTTTGAAGTTAGGACTGGGTATCCAGGCTGCACAACCAATCCCTGAGACAAAGAGCATGTCTTCAATACTCAGCCCTGAGTTTTTGATGGCTCGCAAAAGGTGATTCATCAGGATACCGTGGCCGCATCCTGCACAGAAAGGCGTGGATTTCACCTCAGGTCTGAGGTATTCCGCAAATTCCCTTGTCATCGGTATACCTCCCTGACTTTCTCAATGATTGTGCGAGGTTGGATGACGTCCCCATTTACCAGGTTGAGTGGAATCACATCCTTGGCAAAAACCTTTTTCACTTCCCCGGCAATTTGCCCCAGGTTCATTTCCGGTACCAAGATTTTCCTTACCCCACTGATGCCCCGGAGAACCCTTTCAGCAAAGGGCCAAATCGTTTTCAGCCGTAACAATCCAACTTTAAATCCCTCTTTCCGTAATTGCGCAACGGCAAAGGCTGAACTCCTGGCTGTAAATCCGTAGGCTACAATAAGTAGTTCCGCATCTTCAGTGTGCATTGATTCCGTTTCGATGATGTGATCCGCATGATTGAGTATTTTGAGATTGATACGCTCAACCAGCTTTTGATGGACCTTCGGGTCTTCTGTTTTCCTAAACCCCATACCATCGTGGGTTGACCCGGTAATCATCAAATTCTCTCCTTCTCCAAAAGCCGGCATAGGAGGAACTCCGTCAATCGCGTCGGTATCAAATGGTGCTACCCCTTTCTGTTTTGGCCTGTTTTCCTGTCTGATCTCATCGGGTATGGTTATTCTTTCCCGTAAATGGCCAATCGCTTCTTCCGCACTGACAATCACGGGAACACGATACCGTTCTGCCAGATTGAAAGCCCTGATTGAGCAATCATACATTTCCTGAACCGACCAGGGACAATAACTGATAACCTGGTAATCTCCGTGGGAGCCCCACTTTGCCTGCATATGATCCCCACTTGCGGTTCTGGTTGCTTGCCCTGTGCATGGTCCGGCCCTTTGGATATCCATTATTACCAAAGGTGTTTCAGTAAAGGCAGCATAACCCAGGGCTTCCTGCATCAAGCTGAATCCCGGACCGGAGGTGGCAGTCATAGCTTTGGCACCGGCCCAAACTGCCCCGATTACAGAACAAATTGAGGCGATTTCGTCTTCCATCTGGATAAAAATCCCATCCACGTCTGGCAATTTATCTGCCATACATTCCATGATTTCACTGGAGGGAGTAATGGGATAACCGGCATAAAATCGACATCCGGCGTCAATTGCAGCCTCCGCGGCTGCTTCGTTTCCGGAAAAGTAGTATTCACCGGGTGGGAGATTTGGTCTGGATAGATTCATGAGAGTCAATTCGGATAGCGTCATGTCTTTTTTAACTACTTGATGATTCCACTATGTTCCGTTAAAGACAAGCACAAGGTTGGCTGATTATCCAAATTGCACAAAGATTTAACATCCAAAATCAACTTTTGATCTTATTCAACTGGTTTAACCAGGCATTCGTTGCAGCATTAAACAGGTCGGGCTGTTCAATTTGAAAATTGTGCCCGGAACAGTCACTTACAACCAAACTCGCTGTCGGGTATTTTTTAAATAATTCCATCCCATCCAGGTAGCCAACAGAATTGTCGTAACGTGCCAATAAAAACGCAATCGGTTTATTAAAAACGGATGCATACTCATCCGGATCAAATGAGAATTCTGTGTCCCTGATCCTTTCCAACAGGCCAAAATCTGCCTGACGCACACCAGATAGTATTTCAACATTAAACCGTTCCCAGACCTCACGGGTCTGCAATACAACACAGCTTTGAAAATCCTCCGCATCCATCATGGACAATTCAGAGAGCAGCATGGTATCCCGTTTCAGGACTTTGAGTTCCGGAACTGTTCGTTTGGATCGATCGAAATGAACCACCGGACAGATCAACAGCATGCCGGCGCATCTTTCGCGATAACGATGCGCCACACCACGGGCCAGGTACCCGCCATATGATTCTCCTGCAATGGCAAATTCACCATCAGGAATTACCCGATCAATAAATCCACAGATAAAATCCAACATGTCCTGTGACGTTTGAATACCATCGTGGGAAAGAGTCAGTCCCATTCCCGGCATATCAAAATAGATTCTCCGAAATTCAGCCCGATTATCAAACAAAGGTTCCATGCAACCTGTCATCACCCGGTGATCCAGACTGAATCCGTGAATCATAAGAATAGGAAGTCCTGTGCCTTTGATCTCATGAAAAAATTCTATATCTCTAAACTTCATTTCTTCCCTAATATGTTAATTAGTGCCTGAACGGAAAGTCGCTAAACCCTTATCCAGCCTTATGCCAGCTGCCTGAATTCAGCTTAAGGATTAACGTGCTCTCAGTCGAATCAGAATGAACATAAACAATTCGATTTAAAATCACCAAACAAAAAACAGCGTTTGCTTGCTGATAAACAATTGTTAAAATAAAAGAACAAACTCGAAACTTCCTTTTTTTTTAAAAACTATATCAGGAGACGGAATATGACTACAACCGGGGGCGATATCGTTGCCGACATTTTAAAAAGTCATAACATTCCTTTTTTGTTTACCCTATGCGGCGGTCACATCTCTCCAATTCTGGTTGGAGCTAAAGCAAAAGGAATTAAGGTCATCGATGTCCGCAGTGAAGTAAATGCCGTTTTTGCGGCTGATGCTTTTGCCAGATTGACAGGCCTTCCAGGCATTGCAGTAGTGACTGCCGGTCCCGGTGTCACCAATACCATCACGGCCATGAAAAATGCACAAATGGCCCAATCTCCGGTTGTATTGCTGGGGGGTGCTGCAGCAACCGTAATTAAAGGCCGTGGGTCTCTGCAGGATATTGACCAGATTTCCCTGTTACAATCGATCGTCAAGCAAGCCGTTACCATCAACCAAAACTGCGACATCGTTTCTGTCCTGGAGCACGCTTTAAAAGTCGCCCAATCTGACACACCCGGCCCTGTTTTTGTGGAATGTCCAATAGACCTGCTGTACAGCGAAGAACTGGTCAGGGAGTGGTACGGTGTAAAGTCCGATTCGCCATCTGAGGGTGGAATAAAAAGCAAGCTGTTTCAATTTTACCTGGATCATCATGTCAACAAGATGTTCGCATGTGATTTTGACGCCATGGAGCCGGCTCATGAATCGGTTACTATTCCGGATTTAAAACCTGAAAAGGTTGAAAAAGCCAGGCAACTTATTAAAAAATCAAAACGACCTGTCTTGATCGTTGGCAGTCAGGCAATGCTTTGCCAAGAGGAAACCGAATTGTTGCAACAAGCCGTTCAGCATTTAGGAATTCCGGTTTATTTAACCGGAATGGCCCGCGGACTAATGGGTAAGGATCACCCCTTGCAATTGAGACATTCCAGGAGTGCTGCCTTGAAAAAGGCGGATCTCGTGATTCTGGCCGGGATGCCTTGCGACTTCAGACTCGCTTATGGCCGTGGCATCAATTCCAAAGCTTTGTTAGTAGCAGTAAACAGGAATAAAAAAGACCTCACCTTAAATCGAAAACCGGATCTTGGAATCCAATCCGATCCCTATTCATTCCTAAAGAGTTTATCGTCTGATTTTTCCTGCGGTTCCAAAGTGATTTCGCCCTGGTTGGAAGAATTAAAAGCGACCGACAATGCTCGCAATCAGGACATCATTGAAAAAGCAGAAGTAAAAAACGAATCCGTAAACCCACTAAAGTTCTTTCTGGAGCTGGACAAGTTCCTGGACCGGAAAAGCATCATCGTGGCAGACGGAGGTGATTTTGTTGCCACTGCTTCTTACATTCTTCAACCAAGAGCCCCCTTAAGCTGGCTCGATCCCGGAGTATTCGGAACCCTGGGTGTCGGTGCAGGATTTGCCATGGGTGCAAAACTAAGCAGGAATGATCATGAAGTATGGTTGATTTATGGAGATGGAGCCGCCGGATACAGCTTGCAGGAGATAGATACCTTTGTCAGGCACGGATTGCCGGTCATTGCTGTTATTGGCAATGATGCCTCCTGGGCGCAAATTGCCAGGGATCAGGTAGTTGTTTTAAAAGACGACGTGGCTACTGTGTTGCGACAAACCGATTATCATATTGTGGCAGAAGGTTTCGGAGCAAAAGGTCTCCTGCTTGATAAAGAAGAGAACATCACATCAACACTGGAGCAAGCCCGGAAACTTGCCGGAGAAGGGGTGCCTGTCGTAATCAACGTGTTGATCGATAAAACCGATTTCAGAAAAGGGTCCATTTCCATGTAAGCCCTTTGGAGACCCATGAAAAGGATTCAATAAAAGAATAGCAACCATTAATGAAAATCATTTTACAAAAAGGGAGATGTAGAGCACATAATTGGTAAATTGGGCATGAACCAGCCATTGGGTAAATATGTGGCGAAAACCTTGGTTTCTTTTAGACAAAGCAAAAACCAATGGCTTTGAAGAAAGAACATTGATCGTTTCGATACAAAGTTGTGGGGGAGGGTATAATGAAATATTCCGAGTTTGGGAACAAGTTTTTGACAGATTCCGGAATTTTGAGACTAATGGATGATCTCGGCAGTGCCATGGCAGAAGGTGGCAAAGACATGCTTATGCTTGGCGGCGGTAATCCTGCTCATATTCCGGAAGTTGAATCGCTTTTTCGAAGCAGAATCGAGGAAATTGTCGACAATAAAAATGAGTTTGAATGTGTGGTTGGCAATTACGATACCCCTCGAGGTGAAAAATACTTCATTCATTACCTGGCTGAAATGCTCAGTGACAACTTTGGCTGGAAGATCGGTCCGGAAAACATTGCCCTTACCAATGGCAGTCAGACAGCTTTTTTCTACCTGTTCAACATGTTTGCCGGTGCTCACGGAGGCGGACAAAAAAAGAAAATCCTGTTGCCCTTAGCCCCTGAATACATAGGCTACAGCGATGTAGGTCTTACCGACGATTTTTTTATGACCTTTAAACCTGCTATCAGCCATCTGGATAACCGGATGTTCAAATACCAGGTTAACTTCAATGATTTAAACATCACAGACGAGATTGGTGCCATTTGTGTTTCGCGCCCTACCAATCCAACCGGAAATGTACTCGCCGATGACGAAATTAATAAATTGAGTAAGCTGGCTGTTAAGCATAATATCCCGCTTATCATTGACAACGCCTATGGCACCCCTTTTCCAAACATCATCTTTACCGATGCCGAACCGATCTGGGACCAGCACATTGTGCTTTCCATGAGTTTATCAAAATTAGGCTTGCCGGGAACCCGCACAGGAATTTTGATAGCAAATGAAGAGACTATTGAGATGATTGTGCGAATGAACGCTGTCCTGAGCCTGGCACCTAACAGCGTTGGTGTTGCCCTGGCATTGAGTTTGTTTAAATCTTCTCAAATCATTGAAGTCAGCAAAAACATTATCCTGCCTTTTTATCAGAAAAAGGTTAAAAAAGCTTTTGACCTGCTTTCTTCAGAGCTTGAGGGACTGGACTGTTACATCCACAAACCGGAAGGCGCCCTGTTTTTATGGCTGTGGATGAAGAATCTGCCGATATCCGATCAGGAGCTTTATACCAGGCTCAAAGGTCGTAAAACACTGGTGGTACCCGGGCATTATTTCTTCCCGGGCTTAAAAGAAGAGTGGCGGCACAAGTCAGAGTGCATCCGCATTACTTACACCATGGCGGAAGATATTGTTGAGAAGGGATTGAAAAATATTGCCGATGAGGTTCGAAAAGCGTATGGCGCTTAAAGCCCGAACTCCTCCTTTGTTTCCGTGAATTTCTCCACTGCGAAATCAAGATCCTCCCTGGAATGAGCGGCTGAAATCTGGGTTCGAATCCTGGCCGCTCCCTTTGGTACCACAGGATAGGAAAACCCGATCACATAAACACCTTTTTCAAGCAACCTGGCTGCCATGCGTTGTGCCAGTTCCGCATCACCGATCATGATCGGCATAATGGCATGGGTATCCGGGTTAATGTTAAAGCCGTTGCTGATCATCTTTTCTTTGAAATACCGGCAATTGCCCTGAAGCTTGGTGACCAGGTCCGTCGACTCAATCAACATATCAATGGCTTTAATAGAAGCTGCAGCTACGCTGGGAGAGAGGCTGTTGGAAAACAGGTAGGGTCTGGAACGTTGGCGCAGTATATCCACAATTTCTTTTTTGCCACTGGTAAATCCCCCGGTTGCTCCACCGAGCGCTTTTCCCATGGTTCCGGTAATAATATCGATCCGGTCCATGACATCACAATACTCATGTGTTCCTTTTCCCGATTTGCCTAAAACTCCTGTTGAATGAGAATCATCAACCATCACCAACGCGTCATGCTTTTCAGCCAGATCGCAGAGGGTTTTTAGATCCGCATTCATGCCATCCATAGAGAACACGCCATCTGTTGCTATCATTCGAAACCTTGCCGAAGATGATTCCTTTAACTTGGTTTCCAGATCGGCCATATCATTGTTTTTATAGCGAAAGCGCTGGGCCTTGCACAGCCGGACGCCATCAATGATACTGGCATGGTTTAACTCGTCGCTGATGATTGCATCTTCTTTTGTCAATAACGCTTCAAACAATCCTCCATTGGCATCAAAACAGGAGCCATACAATATTGTATCTTCAGTCCCCAGAAACTCCGAAATCTTTTCCTCAAGTTCCTTGTGAACCGTTTGGGTACCACAAATAAAACGAACAGATGACAGCCCAAATCCCCACTTGTCCAACCCCTCCCTGGCGGCTTTTATGATTTCGGGATGACTGGATAGCCCAAGATAATTGTTAGCACACATATTAAGTACATTCTGGTCGCTGGAAACATCTATGGTGGCATTTTGGGGACTGGTTATGATTCGTTCATTTTTTGTAAGCCCGCTTTCTTCGATTTCCTTTAAGGTTGTTTGCAGATGGTTTTTTATTGAATAACTCATGCTCTCTCCGCTTAGGGTGGATTAGTTTTTTGTCTTTTCAATCTGACCAGTTTAAGATCACTTTGCCTGATTCTCCTGACCTCATGACCTCAAATGCTTCTTCAAATTCCGTATAATCGTATCGATGCGTGATGACAGGCGTAATGTCCAATCCGGTTTGAATCATACTGGTCGCCTTGTACCATGTTTCATACATTTCCCGTCCATAAATTCCTTTAATATTCAAACCGTTAAATACGACCAGGTTCCAGTCAATAATCGTTTCCGAAGGCAAAATCCCTAAAAGTGCGATCTTGCCGCCGTGGCACATCAGCTTGAGCATATTGTTAAAAGCGCTTGGATTCCCGGACATTTCCAACCCAACATCAAAGCCTTCCCGCATCTTTAACTCAGGCAATACATCCTCCAGTTTCTCTTTCTTCACATTGACTGTTCGGCTTGCGCCTATTTGCTTTGCCAACTCAAGTCGATATGGATTTACGTCGGTTATTACGATAAAACGTGCACCTGCGTGTTTGGCAATGGCGACGGCCATGATTCCTATGGGACCGGCACCGGTAATAAGCACATCCTCTCCCAGCAAATCAAATGACAGCGCCGAATGGGCAGCATTTCCCAATGGATCAAAGCAGGCGAGAATATCTGTCGGGATTTTAGGATCAGCATACCAGACGTTCGTTACTGGCAGGCTGAGATACTCTGCATAAGCCCCATCTCTGTTTACCCCGACACCAACGGTCTCCCTGCAGAGATGTCTGCGACCAGCCAGACAGTTTCTACAGTGTCCACACACAACATGCCCTTCTCCGCTGACCAGGTCGCCTTTTTTAAAATCGTGGACATTGGCACCAACCTTTTCCACGATGCCCACAAATTCATGACCAATAGTCATGGGAACCGGAATCGTTTTTTGTGCCCACTCGTCCCAGTTGAAGATATGCACATCGGTTCCGCAAATGGCGGTTTTACTAATCTTTATCAAAACTTCGTTGACTCCGATATCTGGAATCGGTACCTCATCCATCCATAAACCGGGTTTTCCATATTTCTTGACCAACGCTTTCATTGTGGCCATGACAGCTCCTTTTCAACGATTTTCGTCCAATTCGCCAAATATGCATTGGACCATTCTATTCAAATCCCTTGGAATAAGCTTCTCACATAGAAACGAAATCCAATTCAGTACAGCAGGTTACAAGATATGTGACAAGTTTAGGCTATGGTACAGGAAGTGAAGAAGGACAGTCAACTACAGTGAAGAAGCAATAGTTTCCTTGATTCGATCAAAGTTGACTTGAAAATTGAGAACGTTGCTATTTACAGGTGAGTTTGATGGATTTCGCACTGAATGTCGCTCTCAAACACGTTTTTACAAATTACCGGGGGCAAAATCCATATTGTTTAATGACTGATTGAATCCGACTTTCCAAAAGGCAGGTTATTCATCATCAAAACCCAGTTTGGGGATGGATTCAGAACCAGTCAACAGGGGGTCCTGATCTGTCTCCAATTCATAAACAGGGTCTTCTTCCTGCCCCGTTAACTGGTCTTCAATTATTTCAACCCCCTTGCCTTTGACCTGAAAGCGTTGCATAAGGATATTAAGCTGTTCGGCGTGTGAGGACAGCACGGAAGCTGAAGATGATGTTTCTTCCGAAATCGCTGAATTTTGCTGGACCACATTGTTAATTTGATCAAGGCCTTTGTTTATTTCTTCAGTTCCCGATTGTTGGGCTTTGGAAGCTTCCGCAATTTTATCAATCAAGGATTTTACCTCATTGACTGATTCGGTGATTTCCTCAAGGGCATCAGCCGTGTCATTTGCTTCATTGACACCTGATTCAACCTGCCTGGCTGCATTGTCAATCAATTCATTGGTATTTCGTGCAGCCTCCGCACTTCTGCTGGCAAGATTTCTCACCTCGTCTGCAACAACTGCAAAGCCCTTCCCGTATTTACCGGCTCTGGCTGCTTCCACAGCAGCATTCAAGGCTAATAAATTCGTCTGGAAGGCGATTTCATCGATCACCTTGATCACCTTGCTGACCTCCAGACTAGTCCCATGGATTTTATTCATCGAATGGAGCATACCGTCCATCTTTTCGTTGCCTGCACCGACTGTTTCAATAGTGTTATTGGTCAGATCCAGGGCATTTTCTGCATAGTCCATATTCTGATTTGCGCTTTGACGGACCTCCACCATGGAAGATGATATTTCCTCCAGGCTTGCGGCTTGCTGAGAACTTCCATTGGCCAGGTTTTGTGCTGCCGTGTTCAATTCAACGGAACTGGAATGTACATGTTCGCTTACTCCCATTACCTGCACCACCGTGTTTCCGAGCATCTCCAAAGCACGATTGATACTTGACTGAAGTTTCTCAACATCTCCTTTAAAATTACCATCAACCGTATTGGACAAATCTCCTTCAGACACGGTCTCCATCACATCGTTAATACCGGCAATGGCTGTTTGCAGGGTTTCCATCAATTCATTATAGGCCAGTCCTGTAATGCCGATTTCATCCTGATTCTCTACATCGACCCGGTTAGAAAAATTCCCGGTGTTTTTGGTCTCATCAATGGCCGAAGCCATTGCTTCCAGGGGCCGACTGATCTTGGTGGATAGAAAAAAGATCACGGGTAAAAACACTACAATCCCGACAACTGCAATGATGCATAACACCTTGATAATCTGCCAGGTGTTTTTCATTGCGATGTCTGCTTCAAAAAGAGCAGCCAAATGCCCCAAAATTGATCCATCACCATATACTGGAATGACCGCTTGAAAGAAGCTTCGGCCCTTGAGTTCCACTTCTTCAAATTCAGCCTTTTGCTCCGTCAAAACCCAGTTTTGCCTGGACTGGTCAAATTCCCCACTTTGCAACACAGCATAATCCGTTAAGGTACCGGTGCTGAATTGATTTCCAACGAAAAAGTTGACATCGGCACCAACCAACCTGGAAAGCTGACCGACTTTTGAATCGCCGATCAGCTGGTAAGCATACAAATTTGCTATTGCTACAGGCTCATCCTCAGCTGTGCTTTCATTATACTTGTTTATAACAACATTTGAGGTTGATAAATAAAACATCAAGCCGTCAGACACATGAAATGTAACCTGGTTCTTCCCGACAGGTTTATAAACCGCTTGGATGCTTTCTATGCCCTCAACATTGCCGACGATCTTCCATGATTTAAATTCAAGACTATCTCCGGGATTTATCCTGGCGATCTGATATTGACCTTTATGAGGAAATACTATCTCAGTACCATTGTCACTGCTGTCAACATACAGAACCAACTCACCGTTTGTTGTATAGATCACGGCTTTGTTGATTGTGGTTTTTTGCACCTGCTCAAAAAGATACTGTGCAAGTTCCTTGTCCATATACTCAATTTCGGCGTCGGAAGTCTCACTGCTGACATTAACCAATTGAGATTCAAGATTTGATACGATATCTTCATGTGTTGTCACCAATTTTGCTTCATTACTTAAATTTCTGGCAACATTTTGCATATCTTCCTGGATAATCGTCATTCCGTGTTCTAATAAAGAAAAAGAAGCTTCTCGATTTTGCCTGAATATCATAAAGGCTATAGTCACGGTGGTTGCCACCATCAATGCCATTAAAGTGATGCTGAATCCGATCATAATTTTAGATCGAATTTTTAAATCACTGATTTTTCGTGTATTTTGTACTGTTTCCATAGCTCTTCGATAGGTAAGTGAGTGAAATGGCCTGTTTGCTTTTATACGATAAAAGAAATTCCTTTGTCACCCAATCAAGGCACAACAAATGGCTTGTGCAACACTTCAATTGATATTAGATTCAATTATAATGGATTGTAACTAATTAAAAAAATACACAAACCCCTCCATAGGCTTGTTGTTCCATTAACACACATTTTGGGGTTTGGTTTAGCCTTGTTTGACCCGCAATTGCAGACTTTAATCCAGGATTTGAATGTGTCATCACTTACCAGCTATCGGTTATCTGATGTCATTAACTCAAAGGGACTCTGATTGGTTTTCATCCTGGCCAACTTTGCTTAAGCTAACGACATTAGATAACCGGTAACTGGGCACTAAACATCATGTGACTTCGACGTCACATGGCATGGACTTGAAAGTCGGCACATCATAAAAACCCTAAAATGTGTGTATTAATGGTTTATGGGAATCCTGTCTAACGGAAAATAATATAATTGATAAACCAGGTAAACATTCCACTAAATAATTATTTATATGAATACTATACAAACAATCATCCCTATTTTTGTAGTCATTTTTTTAGGAACCCTGGCAAGAAAAAAAGGTTGGATCCCAAACTCCTTTTTGAAACCTGCCAATCAATTAACCTTTTATCTGGCAATTCCTGCCATGATTTTTCGGGCGATAGTCAAAAGTGACTTCCGCACCCAGTTCGACAGCTACCTGTTGATCAGTACCCTGCTCCCTCTTTTTGTAATATTTATCCTGTTCTGGTTGTTCACCATCATCACCGGTGTACCGAAAAGTCAAAGAGGGACATTGGTAGAAAGTTCTGTCCATGGAAATATCGGATACATCGGACTGGCCGTAGTGTTTTACTTTCTGGGGGCAGAGGCGTTACCTTCAACCGGAATTCTGCTGGCTTTTCTAATGCTGGCGCACAACGGACTTGCAGTG
>JAKSDL010000869.1 GCA_022360105.1 Pseudomonadota bacterium | reverse complement strand
TTTAATAGCCAGACAGGCCTTAACCGAAGCAGAAAGACAATACACCAAAGGCTTGCAAAGCTTTATTCCGGTGATTACTGAAATTCCCAAAGTACAAAGCCTGGAAAAGCAGGTTGTCACCGAAAAAGTAGATTTATTGAAGTATCGAATAGCCCTGTACCGCTCTTTAGGCGGAAGTTGGACCGGGGAGTGGTTGGCTGTTGAGAACAGCTATTAGCTTTGGCATTTAGCTTATTGTAGGATGGGTAACTTGTTACCCATCAACCGGTTGTAATTGACTTTTGATCACATTCCGCCCGATGAGTAACAGAGTTACCCATCCTACGGTTTATATTGATCCAAAAGATTTATCGCGGGCCTATCAACATTGAATTACAATTGCTTTAACAATCAATAATCAACGGTTAATTGCTAATTTTTACGGCAAAATTAGATCATTTTAGAAACACAAGAGGAGTCATGATTACCTCCAAAATACGTAAAAGAACGAAATCAATCATTCAAATCGCTCTGGTTGTCATCATTGTCGGCAGTGGATTGGCGTTTGCGAAATACTTTACCGAGACCAAACCAAGCGCCAAGCGCTCCAGGCCCGTCAGGCAGGCTCCCCTGGTAGATGTTGTTCCGGTTCGATTGACTTCAAAGACTGTGATCATCAATGCCATGGGCACCGTCGTACCCGCCCGGGAAATATCTTTATATTCCCAGCTGTCGGGTACTGTCTCCTGGATAGCCGAGGGATTCACCCCTGGAGGCAGAATCATCGAAGGGGAAAAGCTGGTTCAACTGGATAAAGAAGATTACGAATTAGAAGTTAAAAAACAGCAGGCGCTGGTCCGTCAACTGCAGGCCGATCTGGATCTGGAAAAAGGAAAACAAGAGGTGGCCCGCAAAGAAATCGAGCTGATGAAGCGAACAACGGGAAAAACCATCAAAGATCCCTCCCTGGCTCTGCGGGTTCCCCAAATGGAAAAGGCGGTGGCAACGCTAAAATCTCAATTGATCGGGCTGGAACAAGCGCAACTTAACCTGAATCGCACCCTGATCGTCGCACCTTTCAATGCAATGGTTTTGGAACGAGATGTTGAATTGGGATCCCGCATTACAACCCAAAATGTTCTGGCCAGGCTGATCGGAACCGATGCCTTCTGGATAGAAGCTGCCATTCCAGTCGACAAACTGCAATGGATCAACATACCGGGACTAAACGGTCTTGAGGCAAGCCAGGTAAACGTTCACCTTCAAAATGGATCATCAGCTGAAGGCAGGGTAATTCGTTTACTAGGAGACCTTAACAGCCGGAGTCAAATGGCAAGGGTTCTTGTGCAGGTAGATGATCCCTTAGGCATGGATCAACGAACGGGGGAGATGCCATTGCTGGTAAACAGTTATGTCTCCATGGATGTCATGGGTTCCAGGATTGAAAATGTTGTTGTGATACCAAGAAAAACAGTGAAAGACGGGAATCTTGTCTGGCTGCTTGAATCCGAAAAACTGAAAATTCGCTCTATCAACCCTGTCTGGGAAGATGAAGACAATTATTACCTGTCCCAAGATGTCAAATCAGGAGAATTATTGATCACATCCGAGCTGACGGCAGCAGTTGAGGGGATGTCCGTTCGTACCCAAATTACGACCTTGGCAAAAAATGAAAAAGCAAATGCCTTGGAGGCACAGGCGGGAGACAAAAAAAGCGGAAAAGGCAAGCAACCTGAATCAGCAAAGGATCCACAATGAAATCAACTCAGGCTCGTAGAGAAGCAAAAGGTCCCATCTCCTGGATGGCTGGAAATTCCGTAGCTGCCAACCTGCTGATGCTTACTTTGGTAATCGGCGGGTTATACATGGGTTTGCAGATCAAACAGGAAGTATTTCCTTCTTTCTCACAGGATCGAGTGCGTGTTACAGTTAGTTATCCTGGTGCCAGCCCCGAAGAAGTGGAACGAGGTATTATCCTGTCTATTGAGCAAGCTTTGCAGGGGCTGGACGGTGTGGATGAAATCAATTCTACCGCAAGTGAAGGGTTGGCTACTGTCAATGTAGAAGTAATAGACGGCACGGATCTTCAGCAGTTCTATTCTGATGTCAAAAGTGAAGTTGATGCCATTTCAGGATTTCCGGAAGATGCAGATGAACCGCGAGTTGTGATTCCCACCAGAAGGCGGGAAGTAGTTTCTTATGCCTTGTATGGAGACTTAGGTGAAGGAGTGTTGAGAGAGAAAGCGGAAGAAATCCAGGATCTTCTCCTGCAAAATCCGGGGATCAGCCAGGTTGAACTGGATGGTGTTCGCAATCTGGAAATTCATGTGGAAGTACCTCAGCAGAACCTGAGACGCTATGGTCTAACGTTAAATCAAATTGCGCAGCAGATTCGAAATGCAGCCGTAGATTTGCCTGGAGGCAGCATTAAGACAGATGGTGGTGAGATTCTGATTCGGATGAAGGACAGCAGGGATTTTGCCAAAGAGTATTCCAAAGTAGCCATCGTTACCGAATCCAGCGGAGCCAGGGTTACCCTGGGTGATATTGCCGACATCTCTGAAGGATTCACCGATTCCGATTCTTACTCCACGTTTAACGGCAGACGTGCCGTGATGATTGATGTTTATCGCATCGGTTATCAAAAACCCATTGAAGTGGCTACCATAGCCAAGGCTATTATGGCCGACGTAGAAGCCCAGCTTCCGGAAGGCATGGAGACAGCTTTGCTGCGTGATCGTTCCAACGTATTTTCCCAACGTGCCAACCTTCTCGTAAAAAATGGTTTTATTGGACTGGCTTTGGTCTTTATCTGCCTGGCTCTCTTTTTGGAAGCCAGGCTGGCTTTCTGGGTGAGCCTGGGTATACCAATTTCTATCTTCGGTTCCTTTTTACTGCTCTCCGCCCTCGATTTCTCAATTAACGTAATCTCCATGTTCGCTTATATCGTGACCCTGGGGATTGTTGTCGACGATGCTATTGTGGTTGGTGAGAATATTTACTACAACCGCAAAGAAGGAAAAAGTTTCTTTGAAGCTGCCATTACCGGGGCAAAAGGCATGGCCATGCCGGTAACTTTTGCCATCTTGACTAACATTGTGGCGTTTATGCCGTTAATGTTCGTTGAAGGAACCATGGGCCGAATCTTTTTCCAAATACCCCTCGTAGTCATTACTGTTTTGCTGATCTCTTTAATCGAGAGCCTTTTCGTCCTTCCCAACCATCTAAGCCATGATCAAAAAGCTAATCCAGGTGGCTGGTACGGAGTTGTTTATCGAGGACAGCAATGGTTCAGCAGAAAATTCACCCTGGCTGTCAAAGAAATATATGGACCCTGGTTAAAACTAACCCTGAAAAACCGCTACATTGTCCTGGCAGTGGGCGTGGCTACTCTAATTGGAATAACCGGATTTGTTCAGAGTGGAAGAATGGGATTTGAGCTTTTCCCCAGGGTTGAATCCGATTTTGCTTTCGTCAGCGTAACTCTGCCGGTAGGAACCGCCTCCTGGAAGACGGCAGAAGTATTGGACCGGATTGTTTCTTCAGCCAAACAGGTGGTAGATGAAAACGGAGGTGACAAACTTTCCAAAGGAATTTATGCCAGTGTCAATGAGAATTCAATCAGTACACGCATTTTCCTGACACCTCCTGATGAAAGGCCATTAGGAACTACTGAAGTCACTCAGAAATGGCGTGAGTTGACAGGTGAAATACCAGGATTGGAAACCATCTCTTTTGAATCGGACAGGGGCGGTCCGGGTTCCGGTCGCGGGTTGACCATAGAACTCAGCCACCGAAACATTGATGTACTGGAAAAAGCAGCGGTGGATCTGGCCAATGAACTGTCTTATTTTGAAATGGTTAAAGATGTGGATGACGGTTCCGCTTCCGGCAAACAGCAATTGGATTTTAATATGAAACCGGAAGGAGAACGTCTTGGATTTCGGGCAATTTCAGTCGCTCAACAAATCAGGCACGCGTATTTTGGAGTGGAAGCTCTAAGTCTGCAACGTGGCAAAAATGAAGTAGATGTCCTGGTACGACTACCGGAAAATGAAAGAGTTTCTGAGTTTGCTTTCAATCAGTTTATGATTCGTACCGAAGACGGCACGGAAGCCCAGTTAAGCGATGTCGTCACCATTAAACGAGGTCGTGCATTTACAACCATTAAACGACGAGCAGCAAAAAGGACATTGGCTGTCACCGCCAACGTCACACCGCGCTCTGCAGCAAATATCGTTTTAGGCAGTGCCACTAAGGATGTGTTACCCGAACTGGTAAGAAAATATCCCGGTTTGTCATACAGTTTTGAAGGCAGACAAGCATCCATGAGAAACAGCGTTAGAAGTCTAATGGTGGGCCTGGGTATGGCCATGATAGCTATCTATGCTTTGCTGGCAATTCCTTTCAGAAGTTTCATCCAACCAATCATTATCATGATCTGTATTCCCTTCGGTTTTGTTGGTGTAGTGATGGGTCACCTGATGTTGGGTTATTCACTTTCGGTGATGAGTTTGTTCGGTTTTGTGGCTCTTTCCGGCGTGGTTGTGAATGATTCCCTGATCATGATCGATTCGGTCAACAAACGTCGAGCTGCGGGAATGCCTTCTTTTCAGGCTGTTCATGAATCCGGCATCTTCCGATTTCGTCCCATACTGCTGACAACTATGACCACCTTCTGCGGTCTCTCTCCCATGATCTTTGAATCTTCGAGACAGGCCAAGTTTCTTATCCCCATGGCAATTTCCCTGGGATTCGGGATTGTTTTTGCCACGTTTATCACCTTGCTTCTGGTTCCCAACTTGTATTTAATCATCGAAGATATAAAAAACCTATTGCCGTTTCGTTCCAAAGAACCTGTTGGTGGCGTGCCGGCATCTGAACAGGTATAGCGCTCGCAGGTTCGCCGAGTAAGAGCTAAACGTTCAATCAATACTTGCAGGAATGCAAATTCAACGGTAAGGCGGAACTACGACCCCTAAGCGCTTATTTAAGGCGAGATTTTGATTCATTATGTGAACGAATGGTAGGGCGGCCCTGCCGTTCGTTAAGAGTAATTATCATAACCTTAATATGACTCGGGATTTCTTTTTTGAAGATGATAAGATCGATGATATCTCCTAGCTCCTGAAGATACCTATATTTAACCGTATAAAGCTCAAATAATAATATTTGCTAGTCGGATTTAAAATCAGTAGACTGATCAGTATTTTTACAAATTGTACTGCTCACAGGAGAGTCTGCGATGAAAAATCTAACGCTGTCTTTATTGTTTTGTTTTTGCTTTTTTCCTTTCTTTGTACTTGCCCAACAATCCGAATGCTTTGTCTCCATCGAAACCGCCGGCAGTTATGACAAATTGACCGTTGAGACCATCTCCCTGACCATGCTTCGGCAATTTGTCGATTCAACTATTCAACCCACACCATTGGGAGGGTTTTCGGAAAAGGATTGTATGTACAGAGTTAACGTGACTGAACAGGCCGAAGGTATTAAAGTGTTCTTGCTGGGAAGAAAGATTTCCGATTATGGAACTTCAAACCTCCGTGGGGAGCCTGGTTTGGAGCAGGCAATTTTGAGAGCTATTTATAAAGGATTGAACGAGCAAACCAACGCCATCTGCCAAAAATATGGTGAAAGGCTGGAAGATGAATGCAACAAAGGGCAATCTTCCGGCTCCATGCAGGCAGGGCCACCACAAAATCAGCAAGGTGGCTGGCAGCAAGGCCCTCCGCCTCCTCCACCACGACCGGAATGTCAACCAATGCCCGGTGAGAAATTACCCGAGTTTTGCAATGAACAACCTCGTATCGATCCCAAAATCATCAAACTTTCCCAACGAATCAGAAAGGAATGTCGCTTCAAACCTGGTGTAAGACCACCAAAAAAATGTGGAAATCTGATGCGAAGGAGAGCAAAACTACTGCTTGAAACACCTGATGGTCCGGCACCACCGGAATGTCGTCCCGGTCGAAACAAACGGCTGCCTAAATACTGTGACGATTTTGAAGGTCGACCAGTCTGGATGCCACAAAGGCGACCGCCACATCCGTGATTTACATCCAGGGCCTTTTACATAATCTACAGGCTCACAAGTGTCATTGGATGGGATATGTCGAGCATTGATTTATCGTTCAGGGAAGCAATCAGGAGCGATCTTCCGAAAATAAAGGAAATGCCGGCTGATGATGCCCCAAAAGCGAATATGAATGCCCGGGATTCAAAGCAACTCATGAAGATGTGAAGCTTTATTTTGAAACTAACTCAAGTTTCGCACCTGTTTTTGCAGTAGATGATATATATGGTGTAAAACCACCATCAGCTATTCAGTTAAAAGCACTTTGCTATTAGCGATCAGCTGCTAGCTTTGATACGACTCGCTTCGCTCCATTATTTTGAGTATTAATTAAATGTACCGAAGGTACTCAGTTTAAAGCTAAAAGCTAACTGCCGGTAGCTAATAGCTTTTATGTCAAAGTCATCTTCCTCAGTGAACTGCAGAGCCACTGATAGCATAAAACAAGGGTGCGAAACTTGAGAAACTAACTTTAAGAAACCACTGGAGAGAATAAAAATATGACCTTTTGCACAGTAATCAATTGTATGGATGGGAGAACCCAACTGCCGGTGAATCAACACCTAAAAGAAAAGTTTAAAGCCGAATATGTTGACACCATTACAGAGCCAGGACCTAACAGAATTCTGGCTGAACAAACCGCTCAACATAAATTGGAATCTATTTTTCAAAGACTTGAGATTTCCATTAAGAAACATCATTCTGTGGGATTAGCCATAGTAGGGCATCACGATTGCGCCGGCAATCCGACCACAAGGGAAGAGCAGGAAAAGCATATCCGGAAATCGATCGATTTTTTAAAAGGAAAATATCCGGAAATCGAGGTTTTGGGTCTGTGGGTGGATGACACCTGGCAGGTTCATGAAGTTGGATAGACGGTAGGGCAAGGGTACGAAAATGTCATTTCGTCCCTGTTGACGGGCAACTCGTTGCCCGTCCTACAATTCCTCCATCTCCAGCGGTAACTCTATCCTAAAACAAGCACCGTGATCGTTATTGAATACGGAGAGCTTACCCTTGCAATGCCTTTCTATGATCGTCTTGGACATATACAAGCCCAGGCCGGTGCCGTCAGACTTCGTTTTGGTGGTAAAATAGGGTTCAAAGATGTTCTGCAGAATACCTTCCGGGATACCGCCGGCGTTGTCGTTGATTACAAATTCCAGATGCCGGTTGGTTTCCTTGCCACTAAGCTTAATCAAGGGGTTCGCCACGTTTCGTTCCATTAATACATCCTGGGCGTTTTTCAGGATATTGATAATCACCTGCATCAACTCATTGGGAAAGGTCATCAGCTCTTGTCGGTAACGATATTCCTTTTGTAACTTAATTGCTTTGTTATCAAGAGATTTTCCGATAATTTTCAGGGAGTTTTCCACTATTTCCGCAAAGTCAGCCCGTTCCAGTTTTTTTGTGGGACTGAGAAACTTTCGAAAATCGGTTATAGTAGACGATAAATACTGGGTTTGATTATTAATATCCTCTATCGCCTGGTTAAACTCCTCCTTTTGCAAGGATTCCAGCTCGTAGCGCACCTGCAGGTTCCCTACAACTGTACCTATGGAGGAAAGTGGTTGTCTCCATTGATGGGCAATCATGCTGATCATTTCTCCCATGGCAGACATTTTTGATTGCTGAACCAGCAATTGTTCTTTTTCC
>JAKSDL010000209.1 GCA_022360105.1 Pseudomonadota bacterium | reverse complement strand
GCCGTTAATCAGGAAAAACTGAAATTGGAGCTGGAAGATGCCTGGCTGCTTCTAGGTGAAGCTTTTCAAACCGTGATGCGCAGATATGATATTCCGGAGCCATATGAGAAGTTAAAGGCATTGACCAGGGGAAAGGAAGTGGATCAAAAAATTATGAGTGAATTTATTGACTCCCTGGAATTGCCAGACTCGGTTAAAGCTGACCTAAAGCAGCTAACACCACTGGCTTACCTGGGACATGCCCGGGACTTTTAGCTAATGCCCGGTAATCTGCCGGGCGAATTGATTATATTGTTGATCTTTTTTGCTTGATACAAAAGCCAACTCGTTCATTCCAGCATCTCCTAAAATCCAGCATGCCGCTTTTAAAATCTGACTATCACTACCAACTACCCGATACATTGATTGCGATTCATCCGGCTGATCGTAGGGAAAACTCCCGAATGATGGTTTTAAACCGATCAAACCGGACGCTGGAACATCGGAGTTTTTACAGCTTTCCGGAACTTCTGGAACCCGGCTCTGTGCTGGTAATAAACGACTCCCGTGTAATACCGGCCCGGTTACCCGGCAAAAGGCTTAGTGGGGCAACAATTGAAGCTTTACTTATCGAAAATGTGGGCGGGAATCAATGGCGTTGCAAACTCAAAAACGCTTCCAAAGCAAAACCCGGTGAAACACTTTCCTTTTGTAATGGGCGGTTAGCAGCGAACCTGGTGAAAAAAGAGGAGAGTGGCGAATATGTTATTGATTTCCAAAAAACAAGCGACATTTTAAAAAGCCTTGAACAGGTCGGTTATGCTCCCCTGCCTCCTTACATTCATAAAATGAGGAACGATGTAAACAACAGGGAAGAGGACTTAAACCGGTATCAGACCGTCTATGCCAACAATTACGGATCTATTGCGGCACCGACTGCAGGCTTGCATTTCACCCCGGAACTGTTGGATACCATTCGAGATAAAGGCGTGGAAATCGCATCGATCACCTTGCACGTGGGCCTGGGAACCTTTGAACCAATTCGTGAGGACGATGTTTCAAAGCATACCATGCATGAGGAACGCTTTGAAATCTCAAAAAAAACCGCTGCTACCATTCTTAAGGCAAAAGCAGAAAAAAGAGCGATCATTGCGGTGGGCACTACGACAACCCGAAGTCTTGAATCAGCTTGGCAACAAGGAACACTGAAAACAGGGGAGCAAAGCACCGGTTTATTTATTTATCCGCCTTATCAGTACAAAGTGGTGGATAACTTGCTAACCAATTTTCATTTGCCGGAATCCACATTGTTGATGATGGTTTCAGCTATGGCAGGAAAGGATTTTCTATTCAAGGCATACAACGAGGCTGTAGCCAGCCAATATCGATTCTTCAGCTTTGGTGATTGCATGTATATCAAATAACCTCATGACTTCCAGTTTAGGTCCGACAAACCCTTAATTGTAGTAAAACTCTGATCAACTTTAATGACAAATGGTAGGGCGGGTTCTTCGCTACGAGTCTCACAAATTCAGCGGCCCCGCCGACAAGCTTTTGCAATGCTGAAACCCGGGAAACCTTGCAGAAGCTTATATTATACGTTCAAATCCATTTAACATTAATTTGTTTATACTCCCAATCCAATCCTCTGGCGGCCACGTAGGGCCGCCCTACCATTTGAATTACGTTCCAAATCAATTTTTTTTTACACGTTTGTGGTTTAAATCCGTCCTCTTTTTTTGCCTTTTCGTTCGGTCAGCTTCAAGAGAAAAAACAATCCAAATACAATGCACCAAAGATTTACAAAACCGCTTCGAAGCACAGTCACCATTGAGATCAATTGAAGTCCTCCGGATAACGTCACGTGAAACCCGGCAATACCTATCAGCACAAGAATTAATGCTGTAAAAATGCTCAACCGGTCGCCAAGTTTATTTTTTTGATAGGTCAACACTCCTGCAGCGATCATCAATATTATCAGGATACTGTCCGGCATAGGAAAAGCGTTCCTCAACCCGGAATAAATGGCAGGCTGCATCCATCCGGTAAAGCGGGTCAAATAGTAACCTCCCCAAAACAGAAGTAACGCAATAGTGGATATAAAGTGAACGGAGATAATAATTTTATGTCGTTGTTGCAGAGTTTCAACCATTGTTTTTAGCGACCCGTGAAGGTGGAATATATGTTAGTTGCAATGTTTTCTGACCTGGAATTATGCAATCAAGTGTCTCGAAATCCCTGGTTTTTCAAGTTTGATGAATCAGACCAGATTAAACAGACGAGCTGCATTGCCTCCCTTTAGCAAGGAAAGTTCGCTTGCATTAAGCCCGGAATGTTCAAGTTCTTTGAAATAGCGTTCCGGTTTAATTAAAGGAAAATCTGATCCAAACAGGATTTTTTCTACTCCAATAAGATCCCTGGCCAGACTATAAATTTTTTTATGATACAAAAAAGGGGATGCTGCCGTATCAAAAAAAACGTTTGTTAGTTTTTCCTTTACCTCTTTCTTCATCAAACTATAAAAAAACAAACCTCCACCCC
Source organism: Pseudomonadota bacterium (assembly GCA_022360105.1). The sequence goes on along the minus strand of JAKSDL010000209.1, from coordinate 7,626 downwards.
AATGAGCCAGAACAATAATATTTTGCGGAAATGAGGAAACGATCTGATACACACCGGAAAGTGAGTCCGGAGCCTTGCCCGGATAATTATGGCCTACAGGTTCATTAGCATGCAGCAGTAACGGCAGAGCGTTTTTTTCACACAATGTCATCACCGGGGCTAGCTTCTCAATCAATATCTGATCTATTGGTTTGGTGTAACTGGCTAATTCGCCGACACCACTTAATCCTGCATCAACACACCGCAGAATCTCCTGCTCAGCCTCATTAAAATCCATATCAAAACAACACAAGCCGATCAACCGGTCGGGATAGGCTTTAACTGCATTTATCACATAATCATTGTGATATTGAATCAATTCGGAGTTGCACCAGGGAAATCCAAAAACCACCGATTTATCAACACCTTGCTGGTCCATTGATTTGATGAGCTCTTGAGCCCCAACCATCTTTGAACGATCCGATTCATAAAGGAGTTTAAATGCAGGTTCGTTGGAAAAAAAACGTTTTTTTTTGGTCCGAATGTCCGAAGGAAAAATGTGGGTATGAAAGTCTACAATCATGTGAGATTCGACGGGATTTATGTTGTGAATCTTGACGGCCTTATTTACAATTACCTGTAGAGAATACAACGATTTGCAATAATTTGTAACAACAATTCCGATAAGCTATACTTAACCGTAATATCAAGCCAGGAATCGAAAGATAATCAACTGCACGTTGACTCCCTGTATTATTTTAAAACCGGATTACAAACCTAACAGTTTTCTTTGCTTTGCTCGGAAAGGACAAAGTGTTGATTAGCCTGATGGTTGAAATCTTTTTTGAGATAATGATAATAAAATGATTGAAATGGAATTCAATCTTAAGAGCGTCCCATTAATGGAGAATTTGAGATGAGTGCAACAGCCAAAATTATTCTCAATATGAATTCGTTAACCAAGAAGATATCTTCAATGATTTTTGGAGGATTCATAGAACATGTGGGCGAGTGTATTCACAACGGCATCTGGACTTACGATACAAGTCGAATACCATTGATTGATCATCCTGACCTGGATAATGTACGCCGGGATATCATGCATGCCCTGGTAAGTCTGCGACCTTCTGTTATCCGATGGCCAGGTGGGTGTTACGCGGATGTATATCATTGGAAGGATGGCATTGGCAAAAGGGGGCAGCGCCAGATTGTAAAAAACAAATACTGGAAAACCTGGGGTGACAGGCTGGTAGATGATCTGGCAAGGGTACCGGGAAAACGGTTTGAATTCGAGGGAGCCAGGGAATTTAGCGAACGAATAGGATACGATGTGCAAAATCAATTCGGCACTTTCGAGTTTTTGTCTTTATGTGAAGAATTGATGGCATTGCCCTATATCACGGTCAATTATGGCTCCGGCACCCCCAAAGAGGCTGCTGACTGGGTGGAATATTGCAATGGCAGCCCCAGCACCGAATACGGAAGGCTCAGGGCCAATCATGGGAGACGACCACCTTTCAACGTTCCCTTCTGGGGAATTGGCAACGAAATATATCTGGAAAACGAACCGGGTTATGAGAAAGATCCAGCCAACTATGGAGTCCGCTATCAGGAATTCGCTGAAAGCATGAAGGATAAGGATTCAAGCATTAAACTCATTGGTTGTGGCTGGAATCAGAACAACTGGAATGAGGGATTTCTGGCAGAAGTTGATGAAGACTATATCGATTATTTAAGTATCCATCAATATTTACCGTTTCCGCCAAATCTAAATCAACTGGTTGAAACGCATCATCCGGAAAGTGAGCGGATCTATTACGCCATGATGTCCGCTCCTTTTGAAATCAAAAAACAGATACTCAAGGCCTGGAACAGCATAGTCAAGCGATTTGGTGCCCGGCCAAGAACCAAAGTAGCGTTTGATGAATGGGGAATCTGGTACACCATACGGGACCTGGTTAAGACCAACTACAATCTCCAGGACGGTTTGTTTGCCGCATTGGTTTTGATGCTCTTTCAACGCTTTTCCGATATCTGTTCAATCGGCTTGTGGTCGACCCTTGTTAACTCCCTGGGCATGATTCGCACGGACGATGAAGGTCTGGTATTGACACCTGTTTATCACGTTTTTCAGATTTTTAAGGAACACACCTATTTGAACCTGGTGGAAAACCTGACGATCGAAACAGACCAGTTCGATGCGGATGGTTACGGTCAAATAGGAAGAGTTTCCGGCAACCCGGTTATCGAAAGCTCGGCAACCATTAGTGATGACGGCAGCAAAATATCATTGCTGATGGTCAACAAACACTTTTCTGACAGTATTGATGTAGATTTGAATATCAAGGGATTTGTTTTTTTTCGTGTCGGGGAAATCATTGAACTTAGCGCAGATTCTCCATTCACGTATAATAGTATAGATGATCGAGATGCCGTATCCATCACAGAGCGAAGCATTGATGACGTCAATGCGGAAATGTCCCTGACATTAAAACCTCACTCGATTACCATATTGAAACTTACCAAACTGGATCTGGGTCTCGGTATTTAAGCTGTTTTTGGATGCAGTAATCCCATCTGCAGAGTTGGCAGCTTACATTGACTTGTATAGACTGTATCTTTTTTACTCATTCGTGTCCAAATCAACGGCTACACTCCTCTATTTCCCAAAGCAAACATGAATATTGCATTTCTGGCCTCGCATGGTGGCAGCAACATGCAGGCTATTATCGATGCCATTAAAAACGGCGAGTTAAAAGCCAATCCGGTGGTTGTGATTAGTAACAATTCCAATTCAAAAGCCCTGCAACGAGCACAAAACGAAGGAATTCCATCCTATCACCTGAGCCACAAAACTCATCCCAGGTCAGAAGAACTGGATCAGACCATATTGGAGGTTTTGACGATTCATCACACAGATCTTGTGGTTCTGGCAGGTTATATGAAAAAAATCGGTAAACTGGTTTTGGAAGCTTATCAAGGTAAAATTCTCAACATACATCCTGCATTGTTACCAAAATTCGGAGGACAGGGGATGTATGGAAGTCGTGTGCATGAAGCAGTTCTGAAGGCAGGCGAGAAGGAATCGGGAGTAACAGTTCACCTGGTCGATGAACACTATGATCACGGTCCTACCCTGGCTCAAAAAAGAGTCCCGGTTTTAGAAAATGACACAACCGACTCCCTGGCTGAACGAGTGCTTAAGGAAGAACATAAAATATATGCGGAAACCATTGGTAAGATTGTCTCAGGTGAAATTGAACTTTGAGTAGTTAGCGGTTAGCGGTTAGCGGTTAGCGGTTAGCGGTTAGCGGTTAGCGGTTAGCGGTTAGCGGTTAGCGGTTAGCGGTTAGCGGTTAGCAAAAAATGCGAATTACAAAATGTTTTGTCAAGGTTGATAAGATGTTTATTCCAAATATTTTAACTGTTTACTCAATACTGACGGATAACAGATAACTGCATTTATCCCATCAATTTATCGTAGTATCTGCAAGACCCGGTTTTCAGTATTTCTCGAATCAGACGTTCAGTTACCGGTCCAATACCCTTTAACTCCGTAAAACTTCCCTGGTATTCCCTGATCGGCTCCTTGAGCTGGGAAAGGGAGTACGCGCCGTAACCATAGGGTGACTTCTCTCCTTTCATTTTGAGCAGATAATCCAGTTGTTCAAGTATCACAACCACCCGGTCTGAATCATCAGTCACTGCCTGCCAGTGTTTTATGGGGATTCTTTTGGAAATCCCGTAACGCCTGGCAAGAGAATCAAACAAGTGATTGATTTTGTGATAATACGGCTCGCTGGTATTACCCCATTGCCCTGCATTGGCATAAAGGCACTTGTATTCATTGATCAGCTCAGGATGAGTTTTTTCCAGTGATGTATGAAAGTAATCCTGCTGTCGACCCGGTTTTAATGTCATTCCACCGAATATTACAAAATCAACTCCTACCTCCTTGCACCGTGCCATTGTTTCATTCAGTACTTCCGGCGTATCTGAAATAAAAGGGATCACTGGCATAAGGAAAACGCCGATAGCAATTCCACTTTTGCTTTTAACTTGTTTCAGCAGATCAAGCCGTTTAAGCGGGTCATCGACCCCGGGTTCAAATTGAGAACTGATTTTCTGATCCATTGATGAAAAGCTCATGCTTACCAATGCTTTAGACTTTTTATTGATCTTTTCCAACAGGTCGATATCTCGTTCGACCAAGGTGGATTTGGTCAACACGTGTACCGGACGGTCAAACCGATCCATCAGTTTCAGCGCTCCCCGGGTCAGCTCATACTTCTTTTCAATGGCTTGATAGCTGTCTCCCACACCTCCGCCTAACAACACGAATCCTTTTTGTGTCGGTTTTCGTTTTCTTGTCGGATCAAGCTCCTTTTCCAGTAATTCCAAAGCATTAATCTTCACAGCTACATCCCTGCCGAATTCCCCATCTACATTGTATTTCTCGGCTCTACCATCACAATAGATGCAGTTATGCAGACAACCCCTGTACAAATTCATACTGTATCGCGCGACAAACCAGGAGTCTGCTTTTTTAAATTTACGCAGAATCGTTTTTGCTGTGATTTCTGTGACCGCCATTTTCAACTTTGTTCAATTTTTCCGTGCGAATAATTTCAAACTATCTGTTTAGAAATGGAAAGTGAATCTGAAACCACAACAAATCCAAGACAAACACTGAAAATGAAAGGTTCAGGTTGAATTTGCAAACCAAAAAAATTAGTGTTTTTCAAGCATGAAATAGGTTTTTTTTCATGCACAATATTGTCGATTCGAATATGTTTTGAATTCGTCTCAAACAAAGACAAAGCAATGGCAGCATTGGATAAGCCAAAATTGCAAAATCATCTGTTTGTGCTAAACTATGATCTACAAACCAACTTGCGGTGGAATTAAACCTCAAAGCCATTGTTATCAGTATCTAAAAAGAGGAAGCTGATGTTCAATTTGGATAAAGCTGAAAATAAAAAGACCTTGCCTGAAATCATACAGCAATCACTTGAAATCCTTACAAAAAAGCTGAATGAGATCAGCTCTCTCTCAGTAGATCCTTCGGTAGCCTTATCTTGGATCACATCGGTCTTCGAAGATGCAGCCAGACTGGTTGAAGACAAATCTTTGGAAATAGATGCGCCGACGCCTCTTGAACTCCCGAGGGAAATCTCGGCCTATACCATCCAGACAGTCATTCGCTTGCTAACGTTAAAAAGTGATCCGGAAGACAATGCTCTTTATTACTTAAGTGATACCGGATCTGCGCTTGGAATCCAGTCTGAAGAAATGCGCAATTTGCTGGATCGGGAATTCGACAAGTTAAGGTATGAGTTTACCATACAGCTGAAAAAGGAATTGGATAGCGATCAACTATATTGGTGTGCATTAATATTGGTGAAGATAATTTGTGCCGACGGACAGATACATCCCGCAGAAAAATCATTTTTTGATATTATCAGTGAATTAATCAAGGAAAGTGATTACACCTTAGATACAATCAAAAAAGCAGCGTTAGAGCAATCAAGTCTTCCAAAACTTAACCTGAACCCGGGTCCTGCAGAATCGATGCTAAAATATGTGGTGACTATTGCCATGTGTGACGGTGAATATGTAGGACAGGAATCGGAATTCATCAAGCAGGCGGCAGAATCCTTAGGCATCGAACCCTCCCAGATCGATACTGTTTTGCAACCTGTTGCTTCCTCTTTTATGGTTCTGGAATCATTGTTTCCGCGAAAAACATAACAACTTCTACCCATTGCTAATTGTTGCGCTTCGTCCCGGAATAGGTAAAAGCTTTGGGAATCATTTTATAAAAACTTCCTTTATCAATCCCAATTGGTTTCCCGCAGGTGCAGTGTATTTTGCCCTTTATTGCGCTGTGCTGCATATACGCCTTGTCAATCCGGGCTTTATGGCAACGTAGGACTTCTCCGGGACCTATTTTATCATACCGCCAGATTTTGGTTTTACACGCCGCACATTTTATTGTCAGCATTGTTTTTTACGACTGTTGTTGTGAGTGAATATTTATTTGTTCTGAATAGCTGTAGACAGTTGGGAAGAGTGAAGTCAAGAAATCAAATCGCACGGACTGACCCCGCTTATTAATCGAGATATTTTTTGAAAAAATAGCTTTTTCAGCGATGTTGATTCATGCGTCAGACAGCTTTCTCTTTCATTAAACTGAAACATATGCCTAAAAGAGAAAAGAGGAAAAAAATACTTCACCATAGCTTTACTAATAACTATGAACGGAACGATTGTAAATGCCCTGGCAATTGCAGCGGGCAGTCTTTTAGGACTTCTCTTTAAAAAAGGGATTCCGGAAACATATAAACAAACCATTATGCAGGCGGTCAGTCTGGCTGTAATCCTCATAGGCATCCAAACAGCCCTGAAATCGGATGATATTTTAATGGTCATCCTCAGCCTTGCTATTGGTAGCGTTGTCGGTGAATTCGCCAGAATTGAATATCGTTTGGAATCGCTTGGTCAGTGGCTGGAAAATCGATTTTCAAATCAAGAAGGCTCCATTTCCAATGGGTTTGTTACCGCCAGCCTGGTATTTTGTGTCGGCTCGATGGCCATCGTGGGTTCGCTCGAAAGTGGCTTGACCGGCAATCAACAAACCCTTTATGCAAAATCAGCTCTGGATGGTATCACTTCAATTATTTTTGCCTCCACCCTGGGTGTAGGTGTCATTTTATCTTCCGTCGCAGTTTTGCTGTATCAAGGCGCCATTACTATCCTGGCTGTTTTTATCAAACCGTATCTAGTCCCCGAAGTTGTAGCACAAATGTCATCTGCTGGAGGGGTCCTTATTGCGGCCATTGGAATCAATCTGTTGGGGCCAATTAAAATCAAGGTTGGAAACATGTTGCCTGCTGTTTTTATCCCCCTTATCTACTATGCACTAAATTCCATTTTTTATTAGGCCGCAAAGCCTCCTGCTGTTTTGGACATAAAGAGAGTGTTGTCCAATCTCCTTGACTGACACCACCACCTTTTCTATCATTGTTCCACTATATAGTAATATTACGATCGGAATGGAAAAATTACCAGATCAACGGGGAAATTTTCCCCGAGCAGAAAAGGCATCAAACTCGACCTTTCATAACCCAGTATTTTGAAAAATATTGACTAACCTAGTATTCATCGTCCTTTGCAAGAAACAACAAACCTAAAAATACATTGAGATGATAAAATTTTACGCGGTATTTACCAGAAAAGAAGGGACGGTCGAGGTTGAGTTTCCGGACATAGATGGTTGTTATGCATACGGTTTTGATCTGACAGATGCTTATAATATGGCCTTTGATAAATTATATTGTTGCCTGCCTAACGTGAAGCAAGAAAGCGTCGACAATCCCTCAAGTTATGAGGATTTAAGAGCACAATTTCCCAGTGAAAACCAGGTAATTTTACCGTTTCTGGTTGATTCAAAATATTGTCAAGCTTCCTGAATCACCATATACTGCCCCCGCATTTCTTAGCCCACCACAAGAGTCAAGTTGGCACAGCTCTCGGTCTCAGTTGAACGATATTATTAGCACCAAAAAAATCGAAAAGAACTGACAAGGAATGGATGCTCAAGAATGACAGATTTGCGCACCATCATAGTCCGATCCTGGCCGGATT
>JAKSDL010000668.1 GCA_022360105.1 Pseudomonadota bacterium | reverse complement strand
CTCTTTTGATCCATCAGGTTAAAATGCTGCAGACAGGTTGTGCAGACCAGGATATGCAATCCTTCCGCTTCAAGCTGTTGCAGCACGGGCAGGGCTACAGCTCCATCTGTAGTTAGCTTCACCCCGTTGTTGAGGAATATCAGCCGCCACAGATCTGTTCCCAGTTCAGTGATATTTTTTAAAAAATTGACCATCAGCTTTGATCCCAATTCGTCATCGCCATGACCCATTTTATCATTGGAGATCAGGACAAGGGTCTTGTTTTCGGTTTCAGTCATTTGCCGGTTTGTATGTTTATGATTGGTCTAAAATTGCAAGGCGGGCACGCTGTTTAGAGACCGGATCAGCATATCTTAAAACGATCTTCTATTCGTGGCACTTCTCGTTTCGAACGCCGATTGGACGCGTATCTATTTCAATCTTTCTCCCTCGCCACCTTTTCCTAAAATGGTGATTCTAGCATGTTAACACCAGCCTGACGAATTGATAATTTCGATATTAAACCGGGAATCGATATCGGAAATCTATAGCCGGAAATACCGATGACAGGTTGGCAGCCGACAAGAAGCTAATCTTCAGCAGCCAGGCTAAATCATTTGGCAGGGTGGTACTACAAAAGACGAAGGGCGAAAAGTTGCACACTGTACTTTCTATTTAAATGTATTTTTATTAAGATCTGTCGTCATAAATCTTATGTGTCTGCCATTTAAACAATTCATCCGACAAAGCTCTCATGATTTATGACGTATTAGTTTCCAACCCTTTTTCAACAGCAAGTTCCCTATTGATTCTCTTTTCAATTGTAAGCCTTTGGATAAAACAGGATGTTAGGATTTGGGGAATACTGGCAATAGTTGCAATCGGTCTTGCCGTATTCTCAAATAGGATGGGCTTGGTTGGGATTCTCGCTGTTTTGACCCTGGGGCTTGTTTATCTCTTGTTTGAAAATTCGGAATCATTTTTTATCCGCATGATTGCCTGCGGATTGATAATTGTACTATCCGTTTCCCTGGCAATTCATATTGTACCGGGATTCAATAATTGGAAAATGTTTGAAAGCGTCACCCTGGGCAAAACCGGCACAGCATTCGATATGTTTTTCAATCAGGACAAGGCTTTTGTCGGGCTAATCATTTTAGGGTTTGGCTTTCCGCTGGTAAAGAAAAAAGAAGAATGGTTTTCAGTGTTTCGGACTGCTATTCCAATTCTTATGATTGCTCTGCTCGTCATTTCCCCGTTAAGTTATTTATTTGGATATACAACATGGGATGTAAAATTCACTGAACTGTTCTTTATTTGGGGGATTGGCAATCTTCTGGTTACTTGTGTGGGGGAGGAAGCTTTTTTTAGAGCATTTCTCCAGAGAAATCTGTCCGCCAGGCTGCAAAGGTATACCTATGGTAATGTGATTAGCATTGCAGTTATATCAGTCCTTTTTGGAGTGGCACATTTTGCAGGGGGGATACAATACATTGTGCTCGCCACGCTGGCGGGAATTGCTTACGGAGTTTCCTATCATATCACTCAAAAAATTGAGGCTGCAATTTTATGCCACTTTGGAGTGAATGCCTTTCGTTTTATTTTTCTTAGTTTCCCGAGCTTAGGATAAGAAGCGTACCAGACACAAACCTCCGTCTAACTGCACAGCAAAAAGGTTTGCGCTTTTGCATAAAACAGAAATCGTTTTGAAGAGTTTTGGCTTTGTCTCTTTTTTGTGTGTATTTAAGATTGGATATCCACTGCTTCTCCCATTTTTTCAATCAGCATATCTACCTCAATAGGTTTGGAAATATAGTCATTAAAACCTGCTTCAAGAAAGCTTTCTTTGTCTCCTTTCATTGCAAATGCCGATATTGCAATTAAGGGAATGGTTGCATTTATCTTCTTCACTTGCTGCATGGTTTCCACTCCGTCCATATTGGGAAGTTGAATATCCATTAAGATCAAATGGTAGTCTAATTTTCTGATCATCTCCAAGCATTCTTCTCCGGAAAAAGCAAAATCCACATGACAGCCAATAGGAATCAAAGCGGCTTCTATAAGCTCCTGGTTTGACGTGTTATCTTCGGTCACCAAAATTCTTTTCCCTTTGAGTTTCTCATAACTACCCATCATATCAGGCAATACCACATCTCTCTCAGAGCCGGTATTGCCGGCATTTGATCGAGGAAGACATACAGTAAAGCTACTGCCTTTGTTAATCTTACTGGACACCGATATCTTTCCACCGTGAGTTTCAACAAGTTTTTTTGAAATCGCAAGGCCAAGTCCGGTTCCGCGATCTTTCCCGGCGAGTTTTATTCCAACCTGCTCAAACGGTTCGAATATTTTTTCAAACGCATCGTCAGGAATTCCGACTCCTTCATCCCAAACCGAGACATAAAAGTTTTCCGAATCGGAGGATGCGCTGATTCCAATTTGCTTTCCGGGTTCAGTAAACTTGGTTGCATTATTTAAAAGATTGAAAAAAACCTGCTTAATCTGCGTTTCATCTGCTTCAAGAAAACCCAAATCTTTAGGAATCTGATCAACAATTTCGATATTTTTTATATAGGCTGATTCGCGAACCACATCAAAACAGGATTTTAACATCAGAGCAAAATCAAAGGTAGACATTTGGGTTCTAAGTTTCCCGGCTTCGATTTTGGACAGGTCCAGGATGTTGTCAATCATTTCTCGAAGGTGATCACCACTAGTGCGGATACTGCTTAAGAAGTGATTCTGCCTGTCTGTGAGTGTTTCTGACAGTTGCTTTTTTAAAATTTGTCCAAATCCGATGATGGCATTTAAGGGGGTTCTCATTTCGTGGCTCATATTAGCCAAAAAGATCGATTTGGCCTGGTTCGCCAGATCCGCGTCTTCCTTTGCTTTTTTTAATTCGCTTGTGCGTTCTTCCACCTTTTGTTCCAGCCGATTTCTGTGGTTGATCAGTTCTTGTTCGAGTTTTTTCCTTTCTGTATTATCTTTAACAAATCCGATCAGCTGGGTCATAGCCCCCTGTCCATCAAAAATGTATTGCCCCCTGTCCTCAACATAAATGTATTCGCCATCTTTTCTTTTAATCCGATACTCGATGTTTGCCTTATGTTTCGATAGCTTGAGCTGTTCTATTTTCTTGTCAAAATCAGCCAGATCATCAGGGTGAATAAGCTCTCTCCACCGATCCAGACCTCCCTGCAGATCTTTTGAGCTATAACCGATTATGGCCTCTAAGTCTCCGCCGTATGTAACATCGTTATTTTTTGAATTCCAGTCATACAATAACTGGTCACTGCTTAGCACGGCTGCCTCATACCTGTTTTTCCATTCAATGATGTCTTTTTCCTTTTGTTTAACATCAGATATATCTGAAATAATGGCAATAAATAACCTTTGCTCATCGATCAGGGTTTCCTCAATATACAGGGTTATTGGAAACTGCTCTCCGTTTTTCTTAACGGCATATTCCTCTCGCTTGGTTCCGAGCATCTGCTCTGAATCGGCATGCCGATGGTGATTTTCAATCGCTTGATCGTGGATTTGTTTGAAGGGGGCGGGGATAATTTGACTTATATTCTGACCAAGTATTTCAAAATCAGAATATTCAAACATCCACTCAAAAGCTGGATTTACGGATACAATATTCCCCAAATGATCAGTAATGACGTGCCCGTTGGGAGCTAAATTTGAGATGGAACGGAAAGAAGCCATCTGTTTGTTCAATTCTCTATTGGTTTCTTCCAAATCACCCGCCATTTGATTAAAGACCTTGGCAATATAACCAATTTCTGTCGCAGAATATTGTTTGGCCCGGTGATCCAATTCACCTTCACCAACCAACCTCATATCTTTTATAATCAGATTCAGGGGGGCTAACATCTTGTAAACAAGATACATGGACACGGCAAAAGTAAAAAACAAGGTAACGATGGTTATACTGACACCCTCGGTAACGGATTCAAACCAGGGTGCAGAAATTGATTCCTCAGGAAAGCGTTCCATAAAAACCCAATAGTCCTTATCATTTTTTCCTTTATTAAAGAAGACTTTCTGCCAAACTCTAAATTCACCGATTTCTGCATCATAGTGAATTTTCGAGTCCATTTGTGTTAAGTTAACAGCCAATTCGGGCTCATCATGTAATAAATTTGCTTCTTTTTTTAGCTCATGCCCGAAAAGCAGGTTCTTATCCCAGTGATAAAGATAATTACCCAAACTATCGATGACCAAAAAGCTCTTTGATTTTTGCTTTACAATCGAGTCAAAAATAATGGTTGGATTCACGTTTAATACGAATACGCCTACCAATCGCTTTTTTGAATCATAAAGTCGTTTTCCCAGTCTGAGCATAGGCGTATAAGGCAGACTCAGCTTTCCGTGTTCCCTGTTCAGCGTAACGGGAAAAGCATGTATACTATTGTCGCTTTCTGCTAAAAAGAACCTGAAATAATCCCGTTCCAGTTTATTTTGCAGATCCTTTGGTTCGGCCTGTTCAAAACCCGCAGGAGTGCGATTAATACGCAGGATTTCATTTCCAGCAACATGAATCAGCCTTATCTGCAGAAAACTTTCATTTTTCTTTATCAACCTGGTTAAATCCGTGCTCAAAGTATTGTGTAGCTCACTTTGAAAAAATCGGGGATCAATCGTTTTTGATGCAAAAGCTTGCTCCCACTCAGGATATTGGCCCAGGTGTTCTTCGATCCGGATCGATTCGCTGGACACCTCATTTTTAATCCAAGTCAAAAGAACCTGACCTCTCTCAACTTCAATTTCAACTTTTTCCCGAATATCTTCCAGGCTAGCTGTCCTTAAATCGTCAATAATTCGGTTACTGAAATAGGATATAATTATGGAAACCGGAATTCCCACAATCAAAAAAATCAATATGGTTATTCTAAAACTCAGTCGGTTAAATGTAGAAACCATGGCGGTGCCTTGCTTTATTGTTTATCTATGACCTCACTGATCCTTATTTTAAGTACTATCTCCGATTTAAGGCGTAGTTTAACATAGTTTCGAGGTCCCAACAAAACAAAAATGTATAAAGTTGCCAATTGAAAAAAAAATCCAAAAAATTAAACTTAACTCTTTAAAATAATAGCTTATTTTACTCAGCGTAGTGAACAAATACCTGCCTTGTAATTCTCGTTATTGATCATTACAGAATAGCTGTAGATCCAGGCAATGATATTGATAATATGAAGATTGGGTTAAACAGGATGGTTGGAAGCGTTTACATTGGGGGATCTGTGGGCTTGGGAGATGTGGGTTGTTGGGAGCAGCATTGATATGCGGTCACCCGGGCTTTAAATGAAAATATTAAAATGAAAGGCTTATACATGTTTTTCCTTTTTTTCATTTAGCAATCCTCTTACCAGCGACATAAAATCATCGTTGATGTTGGGTATTACTCTAAAATCAGCAGCACCGGCTTTGAGCGCAAATTTACGATAAATTTCATTATCGTATACGGAGATGACAATTGTTTTTTTATCCGGCCATCGATTTTCTATGCGTCGGGTGAATTCAATGCCGTCCATTCCAACCAGGAAAAGATCTGTAATAATAACTTGCGGATCACAAAAGTCATCCTGAATCATCCAAATCGCTTCTTCCGCATGATTGGCATGGCAAACCGAGCAATCCGGTAATTCCATGTAAATCCAATCCGCCAGGGATTTTGACAGCTCTTCATGATTTTCAACAATCAGGATTTGATGTTTCGACATGTTTCACCTTCATTGGTCAACCACCGGGGCCCAGAATAATCACTGTAGTCCGGCCTTACTTTTTTCCATTTTGAATCGTTTCATAATCAGCGATTAGTCAGCAATGTATCCAAAAAGAGTTTATGGATACTCCGACTGTCGCTAATTTGAATTGTTTTGTCTGTCAGGAGTGTTTGTTTTCTTTGAGGGGATAATTTGACTGGCATGATGATCAACAACTAAGCCTGACTTCTCATATTGCTTTACAAGTGGCATCAAGTCATTACGAGACCATGAAGTTTTATTTTTTTATTCATTATCTGAATAATCATCAAAATCCAAAAGAAAGGAAGAAAATTTAAAAAACAAATTTTGCTTAATATATTATAATAATTGACTTTTTTTATCTACCAGGTTTGGTTTTGTCACACTTGAATATTCCTAATTATTACCTTTTTCGTGTTTTTTGTTTAAACTTATCCAATCGACCATCCATATTGTGAAAACTATTTACGGTTTGTTTTGCTCAGCATGAATACTCCTATCTATATTTTGAACCGACTGGGAACACTAGTGTCCTGGGTCACTGTTTTTACGGGGCTTTACCTGAGTAGCTTGTATAATTACCTGCTTTTTCACAGTATCGCCGAGCTGTTTGCGGTGGTCGTTGCATGTGGGATATTCATGATGGGATTTAATTCTCGAAAGATCGCTGAGAACCCCTTCATCCTTTTTCTTGGAATTGCCTATTTGTCGGTTGGTATCATAGATACTGCGCATTTACTGGGTTACAAGGGCATGAATGTGTTTCCCGGTTATGACGCTAATCTCCCCACTCAGCTCTGGATTGCGGCCCGCTACCTGGAGAGCATTTCACTTCTTACGGCGCTGGTTATTATCAGGAAAAAGTTCAATCATTCACTTATGATGGCAGGCTATGTTTTCATTGTTGTTTGCTTACTGGTTGTCATTTTCAAAGAGGCATTTCCCGATTGTTTTGTTGAAGGTGTCGGACTCACTCCGTTTAAAAGGATCAGCGAATATCTTATCTGCTGTATACTGGTTGTTGTTTTGATTCTGTTACATCGTAACAGTCACGAGTTTAGTCCGATTTTGTTGCGTTTGCTTACTGCGTCAATTTTATTAACCATCGCATCGGAACTTTGTTTCACCTTCTATCTGAGCGTTTACGGGCTATCAAATTTGATTGGTCATTATCTTAAAATTTGTTCTTATTACTGCATCTATAAAGCTTTTATTGAAACGGGATTTAGTAAACCGTATAATTTATTGTTCAAAAATCTAACCAATAGCGAAAAAAAATACCGCGATTCTACTGAATTTTATGAAAATATCTTAAACACGATTCCGAGTGGAGTTTGGGTAACAGGCAAGGATGATGTTATATCTTACGCCAATCAAAGCTTGGAAAAGGTCTATGGATTGAAGGCAGACCAATTAAAAGGAATGCATGTGTTTCGCTCTTTTCCCGAGGAGACCGTCCGGCAGTTTGAGCCTTATTACCTGGTAGCCAGGTCGTTGCAAAATCCTGTGCCATATCATGAAATACTTGTAACAACCCCTGCAGGGCGAACAAGTTACCAATCAGGCACATTGATTCCAAGGAAAGTCGATAAAGATTACCACGGAATCATTTGCATTGTTGAAGATGTGACTATTCGCAAATTGGCTAATGAAAAGCTGAAAAAGAGTGAAAGACGTCTAAAAGAAGCGCAACAGGTAGCCAAAGTTGCCAATTGGGAACACGATTTTGAGACAGGTGAGGAGTTTTGGTCGGAAGAGCTATACAGACTTTTTGGTTATAGCTCCAAAGAGGTTTTACAATCGAAAGATCTATTCAAAAAACACATTTATACCGACGATTATAATACCGTCACGAATGAAATAAGCAAAAGCCTTCACAGTGGAGAGTCATTTGCAATTGATTGTCGATACATTCCGGAAAATGGCAGTATCAGGTATGCAAATATCATTTGTCATGTTGATTTGGATACTGACGGCAAGCCGAAACTGATGCATGGAACGTTTCAGGACATTACGGAACGTAAGTGGATTGAGTTGAGTATTCAAGAATCTGAAAGGCAGTTGTCGACGTTAATGAGCAACCTTCCGGGTACGGCTTATCGCTGTAAAAATAACCTGAACCGGACCATGCTGTTTATCAGCGATGGTTGTTTGAACCTGACCGAATATCAGGCAGATGAGCTTATCGAAGACAGGGATAAGTCCTATAACGATCTGATTCATCCGGATGACCGCAAGAGTGTCCGGGATACTGTCCGGGATTCCTTGTCAAAAAGACAAACGTTTGAGGTCGAATATCGCTTGGTAACTGCTAATGGCATTGTAAAACATGTTTGGGAGAAGGGGGTTGGGATTTATGGCAAAAAGGGGAGCCTTTTGTTTCTGGAGGGCTTTATAAACGATATTTCAGAAAGAAAGAAGATGGAAACGGCCCTGGTTGCAAGCGAAACACGGATGAGAGCCTATCTGAACAATTCTCCCCAGATGATATATATGAAGGATCTCCATGGTCGTTACCTCATTTTCAATCGCGCATGTGAAAAAGTCTTCAATCTATCGGAAAGAGAGGTGTTGGGAAAAACAAACAGGGAGCTTTATGACAAAGAAACAACCGATCAATTCGATCTTAATGACGAAAAGGTTATCAAATCGCAGAAATTACAGATTGTAGATGAAGTTATTTTCCAGGAGGACGGTCCTCATATTTACCACTCAACCCAGTTTCCCGTTTATGACGATTCAGGCAGATTTATTGGCATTAGCGGCGTTTCTGTTGATATTACCAAAAGCAAGGAGATAGAAGAGGATCTGCAGCACAGCCAGGACCAACTCCGCCGCTTAGCCGTCCGTATGGCAGAGGTGGAAGAAAGTGAGAAAAAAGTCTTGAGCCAGGTGCTTCACGATCAGGTAGGACAAAATCTGACTGTTATCAGTATTAACCTGACCATTCTAAAAAACTTGTTACCATCCAAAGTCTCAGACGGAATATACGAACGTCTGACCGATTCACAAAACCTAATTGAAGAAATCATCGGAGTCACTCGCGATGTGGTAGTTGAGCTTCGTCCGGGAATTCTTGACGACTATGGATTAATGGCTGCCTTGCGCTGGTTTGGTGGTTTATTTGCCCGCCGGACCAATATTTCCGTTGATATTCACGGCGACGACTGTTCAACCAAAATCTTACCTTCAGCCGTAGAGATATCGCTGTTTCGTATTACCCAGGAGGCACTGACAAATATTGCCAAGCACGCAAAGGCTAATCATATATCGGTCACTTTGGAGAGAAAACCTGATAAAAAGATTATTCTGTCAATCGTGGATGACGGTATAGGTTTTAATCCCGGTTCTCCGTCTTTAGGTTTAGGGCTGGTCATGATGCGGGAAAGGGTATTGTCAACCGGTGGACACTGGATGATACAATCAGATCCGGGAGTAGGAACTAAAATTCAGATAGAAATTTAATACCTTTCAATGCACATTATAAAATATTTGTTAAAACATTTTTTTACATATTGTTTCTAAGCTAACTCCTTTACAGTAAAGAGATTACATCGAGTTATTCCTCCCGGATAAAGCTGTTCCATACTACTTGTCAAAATTTCCTGACAAAAAAAACAAACTCACCTGACAGACAATGTCTGGTTATTTTGTTATCCGTTGCTTGGTAAGTAGAGGTCTCAGCTTGTTTTTTGACTGGGAAACATACCAAAAGGCATTGTTACCTGTTAATCCAAACCTGATCGAGCGCATTAAAATTTAATCCCAATTTGAATGAAAATACGTGTTTTATTGGCCGATGACCACACAGTCCTCCGTGAAGGGCTAAAATACATACTTGAAGCTCAGCGAGATATAACTGTTATTGGTGAAGCAAGCGATGGACGAGAGGCCGTGGAAAGGGTCGTTACCTTGAAGCCGGATGTCGTTGTCATGGACATTTCGATGAGAGATTTAAACGGTATTGAAGCAACCGAAATACTGTCGCAAAGTTGTCCTTTTTCCAAAATTGTCATTCTGTCAATCCATGCAAAAGCTGAATATGTCAACAGGGCTTTGAGAAGCGGTGCCAGAGGATATGTATTAAAGGAATCTGCCAGCAAAGAAGTGATAGATGCAGTTCGCCAGGTGCAAACCGGAGGTCGTTATTTGAGCAATAAAATAATGGACGCTGTTGTCGACGACTATATTGCAAGCGATTTAGGGACAATAAAGAAGTCACCGATTGAGTCTTTAAGTCTTAGAGAACGGCAAGTTCTGCAATTGGTTGTGGAAGGGCATACCAGTATAAAAATCGCTGAAATTATAGGAATATCTGTGAAAACTGTGGAAACATACCGCAGTCGTATGATGCAAAAGCTTGGTGTTGGTGATGTGATTAGCCTGGTAAAATATGCCATCCGTCATGGTTTGACAACTATCGACTGATTTGCGGATGGGTTTTTGATTAGTAGTCTCACCAGGAGCGGTTTCTTCAATCTTTGTCAAAATTTCCCCACACACTTTATCAAAGCCACATTACAGACAGGTCTTTTATTGTTCGTTATATTATGGAGTGTTTTAAAGGTAATCTTTATGCACGTTTTGTTTGCATCCTGTTGCCGGAATAGTTTTTTCCTGCATTTGTGTTATCGATTTGAATTAATCCTGCCTGGATTTTTTTTGACTAATTCACTGCTTGAAGAAATTAAAGAAGAGCAAAAATGTCAAACAAGAAATTACTGTTAGTCGAAGACGAAACTGTAACGTCCATGTGCACAACGGAGATATTAAAAAAAAATGGTTTTAGGGTAGTGCCGGTTAACAGTGGGGAAAAGTCGGTTGCTGTGATCGATAAAGAACCCGATATCGACCTTATTCTCATGGACATCGATTTAGGGAAAGGAATAGATGGAACCGAAGCGGCTGTTAAAATTTTGGAAAAGCGCAACGTACCCATTGTTTTTTTAACCAATCATGGAGAAAAGGAGTTTGTTGACAAGGTAAAGGGTATCACTCGCTACGGATATGTGTTGAAAAATTCAGGAGAATTTGTTTTGACTGAAGCCATAAACATGGCGTTTGAACTTTATGAGGCCAATCAAAAAGTTTTGAGTGAAAAACAAAAACTGGCACAAAGTGAGGCGGAACTGTCTGCCATTTACAAGCATATACCTGTGCTCATGCTGCTTTTGGATAAAGAACGTAAGATTCGTAAAACCAACGCCTTTGCTAAAAATTTTTTGGGGACTCAGGCTGAAATGATGATGGGTAAAAGAGTTGGTGAAGTGTTGAAATGCCTTAACCATTTGGACCATCCAAAAGGATGCGAAAACAGTGCTGCCTGCAGGGAATGCCAGTTAAGGCGGATGGTAGCTGAGACCCTGCAACACGGTAAAAATTATTTTAAAGCACATACGACCCTGCCATTCTTAAATACAGGAGAAGATAAACAAACAGCGTTTTTAGTTTCAACAACATTTATAAAACTGGGAATTGAGCCATTTGTAATGGTGGTGATTGAAGACTTCACAGACATAAAATCATTGGAAGTGGAATTAAAAATGAGCAAGGAACTTAATACCACATTGATGAAAAAGTTACATTCAGATCTTGAGGGCCCAATCATGGATACTTAAGAGGTTTTTTCGGGTTAAGCTGAACAGATTTCCGATTTAGAAATCAAATCATACAATGAAAGTTTCTTCAATTCTTGGTTACCAGGTATCAAATTAAAGGGATGATAATGATTCTGGAACAAATAGTAGAATCAGCAATATCGGTTCTGTTTGGTGGTTCTCTGCAATCCATAGCTTTTGTTACATTCAATCCTGAGAATGAAATTGCTTTTTTCAAAGAAACGTTACGCCTTGAGAGAATACGATTTGATTGTCTTTCTACCCGTAGAGACTTTGATAAGTATTCCGAAAGTTGGGTAAATCTTAAAAAGTCTTTGAACAACCTAATTATCAAACGAGAATTTGAGCATGGTTCAGTGGATGTTATGAACATTGATTGGTCAATCGAACCCAATAACTCTGGTCTTGATTGGGAACCAAATGTCAAGGTTGATGCAGGTGAGGACTTTGAAACGACGTCTTTATCGATAGAAGAAGATGTTGTGGATAAATCTCAAAATTGCCTTGCCGACAAGCAAGGGCAGTGCTTTATGAGTTATAGTTTATGGGATGACAGTCTAATTCAATTTACTCATAACGGATTCCATTCTGCAGCTGTGGCTGATTTTCAGGATGTAAAAAATGATATTGTGTACAGAGTCCCCTGCAAGCTTACGTTGAATTATATATCGTTAAAAGTTGTTGATGATCTGGTCTGCGATTTTCTCTCATTCATCGTTCATCGGAAGACCTTTGAATTTGAATTGTGTCAATTCTTGGAACGGCTCAGAATACCGTTTCAGAACTGCTGTTTCTTCACAGGCAAAACGCGCTATTTAATAGTTTTTATCCCCAAAAGATCTATCATTTCACGCTCCGTGTTTAATTTGTTGTCAAAAATTATTCCTGAAACGGCATTTGTTAATTTCAACGAATTGTTAATACATTACAGTTGGCAGCAAACAATAAACTTTACAACCACACAGAAAATCGATTGGTATTATCTAAAGAGTCTTTCCAAAGAGTATTAATTTTGCTTCAACCACATTTGTAGATATACCTTCCTACTGTAAGCCCTGCTAAGTTATACCAGCCCAACAGAATTCAAAGCTTAACAAATCTCGGCAGATACCCGGGATATGGTTGATCAAATGATCAGACGAGTGGAGAAAACCTGCAAAATGCAGTTCTGCAAGCCTGACCTCACTGGCCGAAAGGCAGGTACAGGACTTTTTTTTTCGTGGAAAGAGACCGAGTTTATTCACAGACCTGAAAAAACAAGGCAGACTTAAAAGACAAGGTATATCACCGTTTCACGGCATGCGGAAAATACTTGCCAAGTGCCGTTTTTTAAAAAAAAGCAGGGACTCGTAAATGGCAACTATTCTGGTATTGGATGATATTCTGGACGCGGGAAACATGGTCAAAAGATTGCTGGAGCAAAAAGGTCACACCGTTCATGTGTTCACGGAAGAAGAAGAGGTCCTGGAATTTGCTCAAAAAAACAAGATCGATTTGGCAATCCTCGATATTCATTTAAAAAAAATGAATGGTGTAGAGGTGTTGGAAGAGCTGAGATCGATTTTGCCCGACATGGGAGCTATCATGCTCACCGGTTACCCCACCCTGGAGACAGCCAGGGATGCTTATAAATTGGGAGCTGCAGAGTATTGTGTCAAACCGATCGATATTGACGATTTGGAAGAAAAGGTGGAAAGAGTATTGGGAAAACAGTAACGAAAGCTTAAATCCGTTTTTTACTTCTCCAATCTTGCCAGGTAGTTAAAATAAGTCTGGATAAATCTTCCGGAAACCGTATTAGCCAGCGAGAAAGTCAAATCCTCATCCTGAACATGTTTTCCGGTGATAGCGTAAAATACCTTCCGCGACAAAGCATGAAGCTTTGAGCGTAACTTATCCCTGTTCTCCGGTGTTGGGTTGAGATCCCTTATTCTGCAACTGATCGGGCGATATTCGTAAATCGAGCAACCGTTTTTATCACATAACGGACAAGGAAAAGCTGTTTCTTTTTGCGAACTTTTTGCTGCCTCATGCTGCGAGTCCTGCGCCAAAGATTTATCCAATGCCATTGCTTTGTGAATGATCTCTTTTCTCACCTCATTTTTCAGCACCTTATTCATGCGATCCGTGAGGTATGCCGCTTCAATCAAAGTCAGTCTGAAGTCGCAGTACCGGCAACCGCTGTCAGAATGACGCTGTGGTACCGCCAAACCTTCGCAGCGATTGCAATCCTTACCATCCTGCTCCAGTTCCTGCAAAATATTTTCATACTCACTAAAATATTCGCTTAAATCAAGTTTTGGCTGGGGGTGAAGAGTGGGTTGCCTGGATTTAAGCACTCCCGATTTTTTATTGTATTTTTTAAGGAGTTTCCATTGCGGATAACTGGTAGGATTGGCTCGGGTATGCTTAAGCTCTTTTTGCGCTCTTTTCAACCCCAATCCCCTGCGCAATAGATAAGAGGTCACAAAGGTGCCTGTTCTCCCGATACCATGCCGACAGTGCACCAGGATTTTCTTTCCCAAATGAATGGCTTCATCCATCCAGGCCAGGGCCATTTCCAGGTCTTCCAGGTCGGGAGCGCTTTCATCCGGAATTGGCAGATAATAAACCTCAAATCCGCTTTTTTCTTCCAGTTCGTGCAGATCGCAGTACTCGCCGCAGAGATTAACAATGGCATCGATCCCCTGCTGCCTGATAGAATCCAAATCCGCATAAGACATGGGAGCATAGCCGGTAGCCAGGTTCTCTGTCAGCCAGTTTAATTGATAGTTAGACATCGTTCGCTGCTCTTAGATCATTACCAATTCACTTTTGATATCAACTGCCGGGAGCTGCCGGGTTCAGTTGGATGCTTGGTCCGCACCGTCTGCCGGAGAGAAATCGTATCGACCTTGAAAAAACTCTTCAACGGCACGATCAGCCATGTTTTTATCCTTCAGATACATGTCCATCAAACGTGTTGCTCCCAGCAACCGTCCGATCATGTCCAGTATGTGAGACAGGGTTTCGGCTTCAACTTCTTTCAGCCGGGCATCCACCAATTCGCCCCTGGCATCCACCTTAAATCCCAGTTTTTGTAAAACGGAATCCAGAAATCGGGTTCGCAACAACTTACCTTCCTCTACACCCCCTCCTCCCGTAAAACGAAACGTTACATGATTTTTTTCCGGTTGCCGGGTAGCAAGGCAGTCGACAATCACGAAATGGTAGCCGAAGCGCAGGTTCAAATTGAGGTAATCGTCAGAAATCATGGCATAGCTGGCCAGATGACCGGAGTTTTTGCTGATCATACCGCCGGCCATCACAATATTGTCATACTCCTCCCAGTTAAAATGGCTGAAACCGGACCAGAGAATATCGGGATGATGGAGCCCTTTTAATAAATGCTTTAACGGAAAGCACCATATCTGCTCCAGTCCCACCTGCCTGTTCTGTTCCTGGTCATGGCTAAGCCCCTTGCCTAAATCCAGGAGGTAAAAGCGAATCGGAATCTTCGTTTCCAGAAGTCTGCTACTTCTTATCCGGGGCGATCGCTTGTCCCCAATGTTAAACATTTCCCGCAACGCCATTTCATGTGAATAACGGATGATATCGTGCAGGGATCGGCATCCTTCCGGCCGAAACGTAGCAGAATCGGGATCGACCAATTGAAGGGGAGAGATAAAACTGATAATGAATTTCAACCGGCGTTTAAAAGGATTATCCGCCAGAAGGGCACTTTTAGGACGTTGGTGCCGGGAGCATTCCGAAATCGATCCTGCGAAGACCATTTTTCGATCTGCATGAACAGTGATATCCATGCCATTATCAAGAATTTTTGTTGCCCTTGGAGAGTTCACCAAGACCGGAATTCCGAATTCACGGGCGACAGAAGCAAAATGTCCCGCTTTGCTGCCCTGGTCGGTGACCACTCCCAACAGTTTATCCATCACCGCCACGTAGTGAGCCTGGGGGGTTTTTGCCACTAAGATGGAATCAGCAGGTAAGGATTCCAAATCGGAATCTTGATTGATTTTGAAAACCTTTCCGGTAGCAAATCCGGAGGAAGCCGTTTCCCCCTCATCAAGCAGAATTTGGTTGGGAATCTTCTGATACTCGCAGCTCAACTTAAGTGCGCCCTGTTTTTCCGAGGACAAAGGTCTTGACTGCAACAAATACAACTGACCGTGCCGGTCTTTGCACCATTCAATATCCTGGGGACCGCCAAAAAACCGTTCCAGCTTCACTGCCCATTTGGCTAAACCCCTTGCCGATTCATCATCCAGGGAACAACACCGCTTTTGCTCCATAGGGATAGAAACGGTTTCCAGGGTATGCGAAGCAGACAAAACCATTTTTTCGGCTGTGTTCCCGCTTGTTTTATCTTCAACCTGGTGGTCGTTTTCTTTGCTGACTTTAATAATATCAGGAGTTGAGCCACCGTTAACCAACATTTCTCCCAACCCGGGTATGGAATGTATAAGGATCGATGATGCATCCTCGCCTTCCGGTTCCCGGGTATAAACAACGCCGCTGGCCTCGGCAGGAATCATTTTCAAAATTTGAACTGCCATCGGTGTTTCCACATCGGTCAATCCATGGCAAATTCTGTAATAGAGAGCACCTGGAGAGTATTTACTGGCAATTACTTTTTTATATGCCTGGAGAATCTCTTCCTCGCCAACATTCAGGACGCTCCGGTATTGGCCGGCAAAGGAGATTTTTGAATCTTCCCCCACTGCACTGCTGCGCACGGCCAATCGGATGTTTTCCCCAAAAGAGCTTTGCAGGTTGCCAAGAGCATCCTGGATTGCGATTCCAACTTCTTCCGGGATTTCGGCGTTTTGTATCAACTGCGAAATGGCATTGAACGTATTTTTTAATGATTTTAGGGATTTAAGATCAAGATCCGCCAGAAACGAGTTAATCGGCTTTCGCAAATTGTTTAGTTCAAAAAACCGATGATAAGCACGGGTGGTTACGACAAATCCTTCCGGAATCGGTAAGCCCAAAACTGTTTTCACAGTCGACAGGTTGTAGGCTTTACCGCCGACCAGCTCCCCGTTTTCTGCAGTAATGTTTTCCGGCAACAAAACATAGGGAGGATTGCAATTGACGGCCGGCGTTGCCAGCATAAGTCGAATGTAATCGTCAAATTTCTTGAAATAGTCGGCCAGATTGCCGTAACGAACGGGAGACAGGGTTAAAAGATCAGCGAGAACCTGGGAAACGCATGCGGACAACTGCAAATACGTTTTTTCAATGGCTG
>JAKSDL010000016.1 GCA_022360105.1 Pseudomonadota bacterium | reverse complement strand
TATGACCCTCCTTAGTTTAAACAATGTCCCGTTGCTCGATAATTACTACCTCAAACGAGGTTTCGAAATAACTATATAAGGGGTTTTAACTGCTCAAGTCAAGGATTGCAATCCGACTTAACTTTTTTTGTATCGATTCGGGGGACAGATTTGTGAGGTTATTCCTTACAAATGAATAAATCCGGGAATCCCGTTTCTGAATTTGGAGACCCAGGCAATTACACTTGTGGAATCTCTTGCTGATTTGGCTATTTTTATATCCGCAGTTGTGACCGGTTATCTTGTTGCAGCCGCTTTATCGGGCCTGGGCAGGGGGCATGAGACCCAAATGAAAGACCGGATTGCATTCAACAAGGTAACCAAAGATTTACAAATCGTATATCCTGTTAACTTACATGCCGGTTTGAAAAGTATCTAATGATTCAAGTTTCGCCCCCTTGTTTTATGCTATCAGTGGCTTTGCAGTTCACTGAGGAAGATGACTTTTACGTAAAAGCTATTCGCTACCGGCAGGTAGCTTTTAGCTTTAAACTGAGCACCTTTGGTGCGTTTACATTAAGACTCAAAATAATGGAGCGAAGCGACTCGTATTAAATCATCTACTGCAAAAACAGGTGCGAACCTTGAGTAATAAGATTTAATATTTCCCAAAGCTGTTGTCGTCCAGGGTTATCATTTTCGGTTTCAATGTTTCCGGTTCTTGTGATACTTGCAGCGGTTCCGGTGGTTTTACCGGTATCTGGTCGAAAGAAGGTTCAGGACTTGTTGTTATATCTTCCGTCGTATTATTTCTGATTAATTTGAATCGACGCATCAGTTCCTGAAGCTGCAAAGCTTGCTGCCGTAATTCTTCCGATGCCGAAGCAGTCTCCTCTGATACCGAAGAGTTTTGTTGAACCACATTATTCACCTGTGTCAGTGCTTTACTCATCTCTAAAGTTGCTGATCGCTGTTCTTGTGATGAGGACATGATTTCATTGACAAGATCATTGACTTTGGCAATAGCCGAGTTGATCTCGTTCAGGATTTCTGCAGTTTTTCCGGCGTTGCTGACACCTAATTCAACTTCTTTTGCAGAGTTTTCAATCATCTCAGTCGTGTCTTTTGCAGCTTCCGCGCTCCTTGCTGCCAGGTTTCTGACTTCTTCGGCAACCACGGCAAAACCCTTTCCGTATTTACCTGCCCGGGCAGCTTCCACAGCTGCGTTTAGGGCTAGTAAATTAGTCTGAAATGCAATCTCATCAATTACTTTAATGATTTTGGTAATATCGGAACTGGTATTATTAATCTTGTCCATGGAACTCAGCATATCCTCCATCTGCTTGTTGCCACGTTGAACAATCTTACGTGTCTGGTCAGATAACTGGGAAGCCTGAATGGCGCTTTCATTGTTTTTCTGGGCGCTGCTTTCAACCTCTGTCATTGATGAGCTGATTTGTTCCAGGGTTGCTGCCTGCTCTGTCGTGCCACTAGCCAGAGACTGGGATGAGCTTGTCAGCTCATCCGAACTCGTATTGACGTGGTTTGCGGAAATCATTACGTTTTCGATTGTACTACCTAGCATTTCCAGTGCTTCGTTGATGCTATCAGTGTCCAGGTTATTCTCCTCGGTTTGTTGTATTCTGATACTAAGATCCCCATTCTTTACTGAATTCATCACTCGATTGATCTCGCTGAATCCGGAGTCGAGAACGTCCAGCAGCTTGTTAAAACCTGATACAGCCTGCCCGATCTCATCTTTCTGATCGATTTCAATAGCTTGTGAAAAGTCCCCCGTTTCGATGATGTGTGTGATGGATTGAGCCAAATGCCTTACAGCGCCGCCAACCGACCTGATGATTGCGCTCGCAAACAGTATCGATGCAACAATGATGACGGCAACTACCAATCTCAAGGCGTTGCTTAACATACTTACACTGCTCGCTACCTCATCCAGCTTGTGGTAAGAGCTCTCCACCTGCTCTGTCACAAACGGTTCAAGTGCCTTGGATAGAGCCTCTGCCTTCTCGTCAAATTCTCCCATGGTCTCATTGCCGCTTTCAGGCCCACCATCGATGTAAGCCTGTGCCATTTTTTTTCCTACGGCATAGTAGTCGTCAACGTTTTTCTGTAAATTATTCATTTGGTTGACCTTTTCACTATCTCCTTTGGTTTGATAAAACGTCAAAAAGCGGTTGAGTCCTTCCAAAAAAGACTTGTAATGCTTTTCCGCTTCATCAAAACCATCATCAAATCCTTCATAAGCTCGAGTTGCTGAAATATCAGAGAGCCATTGTTGTATCTGGACAACATCTTTATCCATTTTCAGCGCAACCAGTGTAAAATCGATGCTTTCTTCTCTTGCTGTCTTAATGTTCTCCCTGATGCCTGAACTTAAAACTTGGTTGACGATCATCAGGATCAAAATCATCACAATTGGTACTGCAAATGCCAGAAATATTTTGTAGGTAATTTTCATATTTTTCCACATAGAGCAACCTCCTAACGATTACTAATAAACTTAACCGGGCTTGCCAAAGTGCCATAGTGCTGTGTAACTAAAACACATTTACTGTTTGGCAGTTTAACAGGATTGTTAAGTATGTATACCAGGGATAAACTGAAAAACCGATGAGTTTTTATGTAAAAAACAAGTAAAGTTTTTAAGGTGAGGTCTTGTTTTTGACCATGGAAAGCACTTCTTGATAGTAAACGCGGCTTTTAAGAAAAAGGGATGAGAATAGTATAATTGCACAAAAAAGCGGAGTTAAAAGCGCGTTATCAACTGTCATTCCAAAGCTGACCAAAGCAAAATGTGCTTTAATATCTTTTTGATTGTTGACCAGGGTAATATGGAGACAAAAAAACAAATCTTAAGACAGGTAATAGCTTTCCTCATAATAACAACAATTATTACCTTTGTTGCATTTATTTGGATTTTTAGCCTTTCTGAAAATGATCGGAGCCAGCATGCGATAATGATGTTTATTCCCGGTTTCTCAGCCATCATAGCGTCAATACTGTTTAAAGATAAGATTCGGCACTATGGATGGGGTCTTGGCAAGATCAGATTTTATGGATATGCCTATCTATTACCGATTCTGGTCGCATTGATTGCTTATGGATTGACATGGCTTTGTGGGATTACCGAATTTTATACAGATGAAGTAGTACACTATAAATGGGCCCGGATAATAGGCTTTGAGCTTCCTGTCCCTATCCTAATCGGTCTGCTTTCAAAAGGAATCGTCGGATTTCTATTTATCTTTGTTCTTGTAACGGGTGAAGAAATTGGTTGGAGTGGATTCCTGACTCGCAAATTGTTAACAATAACATCTGTTCCTGTTACAGCTTTAACAACAGGCCTGGTTTGGGCTATCTGGCATTATCCTGCAATCATCGGTGGCTTATACAACAGTTATTATGATGTGCCTTTGTGGATCAAACTAACCGGGTTTACTCTTGTTTTGACAAGTGCTTCATTTATTAGAACGGTTTTATTATCAAAATCAAAGAGTTTATGGTTAGGAACGGTTCTTCATGCAAGTCATAACGTGTTTTTAATGGGTATGTTTTTTGATCTTACTGTAAAAACAGGATATGCCGGTTATTTCGTTTCTGAAACAGGAATATTCACTGGTGTGATCTATCTAACCATCTCGATACTATTTTGGAAAAATCAAAAGAAATGATTCGACAATACTTATACATGGCTGTTGTGTGCCTTGTTTGTTTAATTAGCAGTTTAGCATTGGCAGACAACCCAGTTAAAAATATCGCCACAACCAAGATCTTTGATGATTTTTGGCAAGAAGCAAAAACAAATATATATCCCAAAGAGCGTGAACATGAGTTCTTCACCGAATCAACCTATCGTGCTTTGAAGAGAAAGGTGGAGAGGGCTTCTGACATTTATGAACTTACACCGGTCTTCAATGATTTTCTACAAAAGCTAGGGGTTTCGCATACGCGTTTTTTTGATAATCATTCCATTGATTTCTACATGTTTCGCTCGATGTTTCTTACTCGAGATATATCCACTCCTGAAGTCAATCATATTGGAGCACAATATTCCATTATTGATTCTCAATATGTGATTCGAGAAGTACTGGACGGTTATCCTTCTGCATTAGCCGGCCTGAGGCGTGGAGACATTTTATTGAAAGCAAACGGAAAACCTTTTCATCCATATAGGTCTTTTAATCCGGCTGGGAAAAACATCAATCTCATGGTTCTTCGAAATGAAAAACAAATTTCCCTAAAAATTGATGCTGTTACAGAAAATCCTAACTTGTCTTTTTACAATGCTATGATTGAAAGTGCTCATACCTATGAGATTGGAAAACAAAAAGTTGGTTATGTTCATCTTTGGTCGGGAACCCATAAAAATATACAAAATAAATTTAAAGAAATTATTGAAACCGAATTTCACGATATGGATGGCATCATTCTGGATCTTCGAGGTGGTTTTGGTGGTGCCTGGTATGAATATTTAGACCCATTCTTTCCGGATCGGAATGATTTTTTTGAATATACTTGGATCGACAGGGATGGTGAGGAAAAATTAAATAAACCTCAATCCAAAGTCAACGAAATTCATTTTTCCGGACCAATGGTTGTATTAATCAATGAAGGGGTGCGGTCAGGTAAGGAGGCGCTGGCTTATCAGTTTAAAAAAACAAACCGGGCAATTTTGATAGGCACAAACACTAAAGGCGCTTTTACGGCTGGTAGGGGCATTTTCAATGATGAAAAACTGCCTTATTTCCTGTATCTCGCAACAGGTGAGCTGCTTTTAGACGGAACCAGGGTAGAAGGTTTTGGTATTTCACCGGATATTTACGTTCCTTACTCGCTACAGGAGTCAGCCCTAAGCGACCCCCAGCTAAATGCAGCAATATTGGAAATCACTAAAAGAATAAACAATAATGTGAAACAAATGAACCATGAACCTTAAAGGGCAGATCTTCTTATGACTTAGTTGTGATAGAGAGCAAAACCCGGACAACCGCAAAACAGCGACACCCCTGACAACCTAAAATTCCAACGTTTCCAAGTCTTCAGATTCAAAATGGCAGCCACTCCCGGCGATTTTTCCCAATCCGGCCATCCCAGGCTGTTAACAGCCTGGCGACTTTAAAACTGGAATTGCACCATAAAAGCTGAAGGTATTAAATGAGAAACCAGACATAATCCGTTTTGATTTTATTAGTCTTTTGTTAATAAAATCAGGTGCTTTTCCAATGTAAATACACTTACCAGATCAAAAAGAGGCTGATAAAATAAAATCGGCTTAAAGTAAAAAATCTTTAGGGATTCTTTGAATTGAATCCGAAGAATTCATTAAAATTGATAGGTTGTAAGTTGGTTATATGGATAATGTTTTATATTTTACAAACCAACCCGTTGAAATTTGGAAAAAAAGCGGGATACATCATCAAGAGATCTATCCTTTGCCAGTTTTACAATCCGTTGTGCATGTTTATTGGCAAATTTGTGTAACAAAAACAGATCATGAACCGGATTTTCCGGTGATCCCCATTAACAGTCTCCAATTGATATTTTGGTATACAGAAGGGACAATAAGAATCCAAATTTTAGGAGTCCATACACTTTCCTGGACTCATTTGCTGGCTGCCAAAGATCAATACTTTGGGGTACAATTTCGTCCCGGACAAGCCTTTTCACTTCTGGGTATCCCTTTGAATCAATTGCAAAACAGTAGCTGCTTCTTGGAAGATTTATCTATTTCTTGGAAACCACTCAAGGAATCGATGATTGCAGCTCAAACCTTTGCAGAACGTGTTCAATCGTTTGAGATTTGGCTCTTGCAACAATTAACAGCCTTACATGGAGTCCCTCCCCATTTGTCACAACTAATTCTTTTCATGTGTAAGTATCCCAGCTATTGTTCGATTGACGGAATGGCAAAGCAGATTGGATTGACTACACGCCAGTTAAATCGACTGTTTAACAAATATGTGGGCATTTCTCCTAAATCATTCAATCGCATCTTACGATTTCATCGAGCTTATCAAGCTTTAAAATTTCAGAGTCCAAAGGATTATACATCCTTTAGCCTGGATTTGGGATACTACGATCAGTCACATTTTATTAACGATTTTCGAGCGTTTACAGGCACCTCACCCACTCAATGGATAAGGCAGTCCCGTCTTTCTGAAAACGTCTGATTTGTTCAGATACGAGTGATTAACCCATTTTGTGACTCAATGGAAGGATGCGTGATAATAAAATATTATGATCGTAGCGTTTCACATTAATTTTCATTCTGGGATTCTAACAAACGCCAAAAAAACGGCATGACTTCTGTTGCAATTCTCCCTGAACGTTTCCAGAGGCGATTGCGATGATCGCCGTTATATTCTTCGAATATGTGCTCGATACCAAAAGCAGTCAATTTAGAAGACAAAGTGCGCGTTGTCACCGGGATGTGCTTAAATTCGTCTTCGGTACCCGAATCAATTTTTAATCCGCGAAGCATGGATAGATTTGACCTGTAGTTTTCTATCATGTGAATCGGGAAATTCTCCTGCCACTTGCTGTACGCTGGTTCTGCAGGTTGCAATTTTTCACCAACCATTTTGAACGGGAAATCCGCAAAAAAAGGCGGGCGGTCAGGATTTGGCGAGAACGCCTGGCCTAAAACAATAATCGCTGCCAAGTAGAAATCACCTTTTAACACTTCTTCGGGAGTTGTCATCTTTAGAATGGAAGCGAAACCGGGATTCTCGATTGACAGGTCGTGCGCCCATCCAAGTACCGCTGGGTTCATAGCGTAAACAACACTATAAACGTCAGGATGTTTCATTCCCAGTTTAAGGGCTCCATATCCCCCCATAGAGTGCCCGGCAATTCCTCGACTTGATGTTTGGGCAAGGGTTCGGTACCTGGTGTCAATATGAGTCACCAGCTCCCTGACTGTGAAATCCTCCCAGTTACCTGTTACGGTAGAATTGGTATAAAAACTTCCTCCCCATTTAGTCAGTTCATTTGGCATGACAATAATCATTTCACCAAAAAACCGTTCAGCTATCCCTTTATTCATCACACTTT
The DNA here is from genome assembly GCA_022360105.1 of Pseudomonadota bacterium. The sequence goes on along the minus strand of JAKSDL010000016.1, from coordinate 8,761 downwards.
GAATAGTGTTCCACGGGCCGTTTTTCCCGGTCCAGTCTCTTATCCAGGTCTCATCCGTATCGAAAATGCCATGCAGAAGGTAAATGACTGGATATCTTTTTGTTGGTAATTCGTCATAACTCGGAGGCAGATAAATAGTCACGTCGCGATCTGGAGATTCTCCGGTAACTGTTTTTTCAAGTGAAAAACCATGTACTTTCTCACGAACCAGTCTACCTTCTGTTGAAAGGGCAATAGAGGGTATGATTAGAGTCCAAAAGACAAACAGACCCAAAAGAGTCACCCCAAAGATCCGACCTTTTTTTAGTTGATAACCGTTCATTTTTTCCTTTTTCGCATAAAGCGAGATAATGTTTACAACATGTCCGTTTCAGAGGAATGAAAACACTCCCTGGACCCGGTGATTCATTCACTGCAGTTTTTCTACATTGAAAATACTCTTGACTTAAAAGATTGTATTGGAAAAATCAGACATTTTGTAAAACAGGGGACTGCCTTATCATTGAGGCAGCAGGGATCTCCGTAGAGGTATCACAACCATAAAGTAGTAAAGGGGTAAAGGGGTCGTCTTCTTTTGACTTAGGCTGTAAAGGGGTAAAGGGGTCAAGTCTTCTTTTGACTTAGGCTGTTATCGAAGGTAAAGTCCGGGCGATCGGAAATCTATGATGTCCCCAACGCCACACAATTCCAAAATCCCAAAGCCTCCAAATTCCCTAACCTAAACCACGCCCTCCCACATCCAAATGCAACCAACCCGCCTCCTTGCTCAATGCATGGGCTTCATTCTGCCAATACCTCTGGCTAAACAAATTCAAAAAGCACACAAGAAAAACCGGAATCATTCGCTTCCCTTCCCTGTCTCACATATCTAGCCAAGCCCAAAATCCTTGTTTAAACCTGTGCAAATATGCTATCAATACCCCTGACGATCCAAACAATAGAATCACACAAGAAAAACCGAATCATTAAAATCAGTGTTAGAGGAGATCGGTCTGGTGCAATATTAGCAGCTTTCATCCATTTAATTGTCAGCTAAATTTATTCAACGCTGATGTAACAATCTAGCCTTAAACCATTATATGGAAAAAGATTCCGTCATGAGTTTTATTACAAAACTCATAAATCTGTTTTTTATGATCTCATGGTTTATATTGATGCCATCTGAATGTGAGTCTGAACATACATACCAAAATAACCCATTCATCAAAGATCTCAATGCCGAGTCTTTGACTGCTAAGTTAAATGACCTGTTACCCGGTTTAATGGATGAGAACAAAATTCCCGGCATCTCGATAGCCGTCTTGAAAAACTCAAACGTTATTTTGACTAAATCATATGGTTTGCAGAGCACAAAAAGCAAAATTGCGGCTACCAATGAAACCATTTATGAATTTGGGTCGTTAAGCAAACCAGTTTTTGCTCTTGCCGTTTTGCAACTTGCCAACAAAGGAAAAATAGATCTCGACAAACCACTATACAAATATTGGGTATTAAAAAATGCTGCTCCCGAAGCTAGATATAAGCAAATAACCGCACGGATGGTATTGAGCCACACAGCCGGGTTCCTTAATTGGAGTTATAACAGAAATCACATTGCCGTCGCCTTCCCACCGGGGAAACAATTCAATTATTCAGGAGAAGGATACTACTATCTCCAAAAAGTAGTAGAAGAAATAACAGGCAAGCATCTACAGCAAATTGTTGATGAACAGGTCTTTACTCCACTTCAAATGAATCGTTCCAGTTTCATATGGAAAACTACCCTTCGGGCCACCATGGCACATGGACATTCAAACAATGGAGAATTTGAGCGTGAAATATCAGATTGGAAAGCAGTTTGGGAAGGAGTGTCAGCATCAAGTTTATTAACAGATATTACAGACTACTCAAAATTTGTATCCTACATTCTAAAAGAATACAAAAAAGGTAATCCGCTTATTAAAAGTATGGTAAAACCGACAGTTGAAGTAAAGGATGATGGAAACTGGGGGCGGATATTCTGGAGTTTGGGGTGGGGCATTGAAGAAACCAAACAAGGACATAGTATTTGGCATTGGGGAAACACTGTTGAGTTCAGGAGCCTGGTAGTTGCAAACCTGAAAAATGGGAATGGGCTGGTGTATGTTGCTAACAGTTCTTCAGGTCTTGTCCCGGTGAAGATTATTATTCAGAGCACTATCGGAGGAGTTCACCCGCTTACCAGGTACAGTATGGTAAACTAAAATGCATAAATGCTGGCAAAATTCTTCAGTAAAGGCCAGCGGATCAGGTCTTTTATTTTGAGATTTTCCTTGTTTAAGTGCCTATGAGGGTGGGGGAGCAAGATGGTTGGGATCGGCTTGATTGCGTTTGATCCTGTTTTCGGGTTTAGTATCATAGCCCCATCATAAGTTAAGTGCCAAATTCTATGATCAAGGCTATGAATAATGAAAGTTTACGTGACGGTGGAAATTTTAAATTTACCAGTCATGGTTTGCAATTGAGACATTTGGTTCAGAAGTTCCTGAGTGGCGGTGGTTGTTTGTTCCGAGATACTTGAATTGGTTTGCACAACCTGGTTTACCTGATCCAGACTTAACACTACCTCTTGAGTTCTTCCGCTTTGAGCTTGGGAAGCTTCCGAAATTTCATTTGCCAATCTGTCTAGCTCATCCATTCTTTCTCCGATCCGCTGTAATACTTCCGCTGTCTTACCAGCGTTTTCCACACCTGTCTTAATCTCATCAACCGATTTTTCGATCAATCCGGTTGAATTCTTTGCAGCTTCGGCGCTTCGATTGGCCAGGTTTCTGACCTCTCCGGCAACGACAGCAAACCCTTTACCGTATTTACCGGCTCGTGCGGCTTCAACGGCTGCATTCAGCGCGAGTAGGTTTGTTTGAAAAGCAATTTCTTCGATTAGGGTTATCACTTTGGAAACATCGGAGCTTTTCTCGCTGATATCGTTCATCGATTTTACCATCTCTTGCATTTGATGGTTGCCATCGTTCACTTCAAACAAGGTTTTTCCCGTCAAATCCCGGGCCTGTCCCACATACCGGTCAATGCTTTTGGCCTGTTCTCCCATTTCATTAATAACGGCAGTGATCTCTTCGATACTTGCGGCTTGTGCTGTCGTCCCCCGGGCAAGCGAGTTGGACGTTCCGGCTAGATCGTCGGTTTTACTTTTGACTGTTTCGGTGGTCTTGATCACGCTTGAAATCATCAAGCTTAAGATTTCAATGGAACTGTTGATACTCTGTTTTAGTTGATTGAGATCTCCTTTTAACTCCGCTTGCACCTGTTGGGTGAGATCTCCGCTTTCAACTCCTTTCATCACATCATTAACGGCCGTGACGGCTAATTGGAGGTCTTCAACCAGCGTATTCATTGTTTGACCAATGACGCCTACTTCGTCCCGGTTTCCAACGAGTAGTCGTTTCGTAAATATCCCCTGCCCTAATTCTTTGATAAATCCAACCATTTTTTTAAGAGGATTCGCAATGGAAACGGACACGACAAAGGACACAACACCGCCAATGAAGATTGAAACAATGGTGATCAAAATGGCGATCAAACGAATTTTTTGCAGACCGCCGGTAAAATCTTCCAGGTAAACGACAGTGGAAATGACCCATTCCCATTCCGGGAAGCGGGTAAAGATGGCCAGCATTTGATTTTTCTCCCCGTCTTTCCGGAGGGTATAGTGATGAATGGCGCTTTCTCCATGGCTGAGTGGCTTGGCTTTCCTTAAAATCTCTTCAATGTAACGATTTTCGTCTGCGTCTCTGTCATCCAGTATATTCCGCTTCTGGTGGCCTGTGGTCTTGGACAACACTGCGTCTCCGTTTTCATTGAGAATAAAAACGTATCCTGATGCTCCAATCGTGATCTCTTTTAGTTTGTCAATCAGTGTGTTTTGATAAGTTTCCTCTTTAACTCCGACGTAGAGAACTCCGCAAATCTTATCGTTTTTGTCTCTTAACGGGAAATAGGCGGTCATGTACCAGGCATTCACCACCCAAGCACGACCATAGTAGGTTTTGCCTTCCATAACGGTATCATAAACAGGTTTGGACAGGATGGTTCCCACCGCTCTTTTGCCGTCGCTGGTAGTTACATTGGTAGAAATTCGAACCATGGCTTGCTCGTAAGGCCATCCCAATGTGGTTTGATCCTCTTTTTTTTCGCCTTCAAAAGCTTTCAGCTGGAAGATAGTAGCTGTTCCTCCGATTGTGGACTTTATGCTGTCGACAATCTCAATGCTGTTGTTGACGACAAACGACCTCTCTTTTGCTCCCACATAAAATGCGCCAATTACATTGCTTCTTCCATCCAGAATAGGCTCGTAAGCGGTCTGGTACCAGGCGTTGACCACAAATGCCCGGCCGTAAAACATCTCTCCTTTCATGATGGCCCGGTACACAGGTGAGGTCTTGGGAATATAGGTGCCAACAGCTCGTGATCCATCCAGCTCCTTGACATTGGTGGATATTCTCAACAATCCCTCGGGAATTGCTTGAAAAATAGTAGCGGTTTCCACCCCGGTTTTTGTCTTAATCTCATCGACAATATCAAAATTGAAAGCCACTTTTCGATTGCGAATACTCATTTGTGGAATGGTGATTTGGGAACTTTTTTTCGTTCTTTGGTGAACCGCTGATACGGCAAGGGGCTTTCCATCGTCTATGTAAGGAGAACCTGGGGCATATAGCAAAAGGCGTGCGATGGCAAGATCCGATTTCACTTTTTTCCGAATCTCCGCTTCGCTTGTTTTGTCGACCAGAATCAGTTGCCCCATTTTATTGATTTCCGGGCTCCCATAAGCCGATAAGAGATGTCTGGCCACATTCAGATCCGATTTCAATTTTTGTCGCAGCAGAGAGTAGGTGTTCTCTGCGTTTTGATGAATAAAGGCCACCTGCTCCTGCAACAGATATTCAATCTGTTGCATCATTTGTGCTTTGGCTGCGTTATAGCTTAAAAAGCTGGAAATTGCGATAGGTACAGCAGCAATTAAAATGCAAACAATCAAGAGTTTCCATTTGATACTTAAATCAGTTAATTTCATTTATACCTGCCTATAAGGGTGAATTTAAGTTACAAAAGCACTGAAATCATGTTTTACAAGGATATCGAATTATGATCCATTTTGTCTAAAAATATTCACATACTTCGTTCCAGCTATCCAATGATTGTAACAAAACTCAGTATTCCTTACCCCGAGATCGCGGAGACATCACATGCTGATAAACACTTGCAGAAGACAAAGCAGGAAAAGTATGGAATATCCCCGTTTAGTACCATGTTGAGTCGTGCGGCAGACTCTTGAATTTGGCAAAAAACTTAGAAACTTGTCGGGTTTTCAAAGTTTTTGTCTAAAAAACTTCCATCAATATTGTTCACCATTTCCAAGAACCGATTGGCAGGTATCGACATCAGCAGCATGTCTTTTGGGAGAAATCTTCTGACCAGGGAATCCATAAATCCCTGAACGCATTTGGGTTTTTCACTCAGCTGTTCACTAAACGGAATCGCAAAGGCACCCTCGCATCCCGAAGCAAAGGGTGTCATCACGCTGTTCATGTTGGTTTCGCTATCGTAATATGATAAAACCGATAGATTCGCCAGACCGGTCGGATCAGGGAACAGGTTAATGACCTCTATTTCCCTGTTTTGGTCGATGTTATCCAAACACTCAGCATAAAGAAACGCTTCTTTGGGAGGACGAATGTAACCCACCGAATCCTGATAATACTTCCGGGCCAGATGCCGGTTTTTTTTGAATCGTTCGGTTTCCGCGATAAACGCTCCATCGTCGTCTTCAAGTTCGTTAAAACCAAAGTACTCCGGCGGACCTGTACAAGCGAAACCCGCATTTCCATCAAACTGGAGTCTTCTTTTTTTTGTAAACAGGCTTTTCCAGTACATAAACATGCAGACCCACCGATCTTTCTTGAAATGATAGGAACCGTCAATATCTTCTGAAGAAAAGTACCAACCTACAGCTGGATAATTGAATGTCACAACTTCAGCAAGTTTCTTATAGCTCTCCTGAATAACTTTGGAATTTATGGTACCCTTCATATCTATTTTTTATTGTTAGGATGTTGGCTGTTAGCTTGGTTGGTTTGCGGCCGAACTAATTGGAAGCAATCGGTTTCAACTTCCTGGTAATACCAACGACAACCACCGGAATAGGGCAGAATATCCGATGAAACCGGGTTCAATCGCAAATTGTCCAAAAATAACCAGCAGATGGTAACCTGTGCTTGTGAGTTTGAAAGAACCACCAATCAGAATTTAATGAGTTCCGTTCAAGCACCGACTAATAAAAAACCGATCTTTTCTTGAGCAATAGCCAGAACCATGCCTCTTTTTAACGTACTGATATTTTTAAATTGGTACTACAGTCTCAATCAAAACTACGATATATAGTTGAGTTTATCCACTATATATCGTAGTTTTTATTTTTAAGACGTTGGTTTGTTTTCCCCTAAACCCGAGAAGAGCATATCACAGATCTATGAAAGTTCATAAAAGTTCATTTTTTCAGGAAGTCACATCTGATATTTATCATTCTCTTGAGATTGAAAAAACGCTGCACAGAAGCTTCAAACGCATTCAACAATATTTACCTGCGGATGGCCTGACCTTCGATATCCAAGAGCAGGATGACTTTATGATTAGTATCGCAAGAGTAACTTTGGAAGGGGTGGACCTTTGCGATGTCGAAATCCCTCTTTCGCCGGCTTCCCAGCAGGAATCCAAAGAAAATGAACATGTTGAAAGCGTCATGATTTTTAACGCCCCGGATTTGAATCCGACCAGCAAAGATTATGCAAGGCATTTCAATATGAGGGAATCTTCTAATCTTGTTCTAAATTTGGACCTGGGAGATGACTACTACGGAAGTCTGGCTATTTATGCTTATGGCCGGAACAGGTATACCCAAAAGCACGCGGAACTACTATCCCAGGTAAAGGAGCCGTTCTCCGTTGCCATGGCCAACGCTTTAAAGTATCGGGAAGTTCAGAACATCTCTGAGAATCTAAAGGTCGAGAACCGAAATCTTTATCGGGAATTGATTGAAATCTCCGGAGATCGAATCATCGGAGCCGAGACTGGATTGAAGCCGGCAATGACGCTTGTAAAACAGGTTGCTCCGGTGGAAAGTCCGGTTTTGTTACTGGGAGACACCGGGGTCGGGAAAGATGTGATTGCAAATACCATTCATTTGTTGTCAGAACGAAGCGGCGGCCCCATGGTAAAAATCAATTGTGGCGCTATTCCTGAAAATATGGTTGATTCCGAGCTGTTTGGACACGAAAAGGGCTCTTTTACCGGGGCTATTTCTCAAAAAAAAGGTAAATTTGAACGCGCTCAAGGAGGAACACTGTTTTTGGACGAAGTGGCCGAGTTATCTCCGGATGCCCAGGTAAGATTGTTGAGGGCGATTCAATTCAAAGAGATTGAGAGGGTCGGCGGAACAAAACCGATATTCGTTGATGCCCGCATTATTGCAGCAACTCACAGGGACTTGTCTGAGCTTATCCAATCGGGCCGGTTTCGGGAAGATTTGTACTTTCGGTTAAATGTATTTCCCATTCGAATTCCAACACTCAGGGACAGAAGATCGGATATCCCTGCGCTGGTACACCATCTAATGGATAAAAAAGCCAGGGAATTGAATCTTTATCCACCACCAACATTAGATTCGGCAGCATTGCAGCAACTCATGGATTATGACTGGCCCGGGAATGTGCGCGAATTATCCAATATCATAGAAAGAAGCCTAATCTTGAATCAAAACTCGACGCTATCGTTTGACCATTTGATTCCATCCACCCTGTTGCCGGGAAATAAAAAGATAGCCGAAGTCATTGAGGCAGATGATATTATCCCCCTCGATATCTTAATTTCAAGGCATATTCAAAAAGCTTTGAAAAAAACTCGTGGCCGTATCGAAGGTCCAAAAGGAGCAGCAAGACTTCTCAATCTGCATCCGAATACACTAAGAAGCAAAATAAAAAAAATGAATATTCACGTTAATAAAAAACATGGGCAAGACCGGGAGCGGTGATAGAGATCGATCAGGACAAAACAAGAAGCGAACAAAAAATTGCATCTCAAGGTCTGTTCTGGTATAATTCACACGACATTGCGTTTTCTACGACCCGAAGTATTGTATAGCCGTTAGCTGATCTGTTTATATTGCTGTTAATGTTCATTGCAACATCTAACCGAAAACCGACATGAAACTAAAATACAAACTTATTCTGCCAAGCCTTATTCAAGCAGTTATCATCATTGCCCTTCTAATGTTTGCCTGGGTCTCGGGTTCAGCACTGATCGCTTCGCTTAAGACCAAATCCGGTATCGTTAATCAGACCTCAATTCAGTTGAACACTCTTGTAGATTTTACAAACAAATATTTTCTCGGCAGAGTTTCCCAGGAATATTTCTCAAGAGAGGTCCAGCTTGCGATAACATCCTTGAAGTCTCAAAATGCGTTCGATGCGAAAGAGATGATTGACGGGTTGGACAAGATAGACCGGAGCATTAAACAGGTGGCCGCTCTCAGGCAGCAGAACAGTGACCATATCGGACAGATCGTCAAACTAACTGAATTTTCAATGAAACAATCGGATGGATATATCAAACTCACAGTCGATAATCTTATCGACCAGAATAAAAGAAGCGGGGTTTCGGTATTGGAACGCATGGTTATTTTAGGGGCTGCTGCCAACACCAGTAACAATTTGAAAACGCAGGTTCTTCT
>JAKSDL010000767.1 GCA_022360105.1 Pseudomonadota bacterium | reverse complement strand
TGCAGAAATGTTGTCATTCTCCAATCTCGCAAGTTATTTTGGTAATTCATCCAAATTGATACCAATAGGCAATTCCATGCGCTGATCCACCTCTTTTTGCAGCATGATGTTGGAGTTCAGGAAAATAAGACTGACCAGGGGATTCATATTTCTTTTTAACAACTTCCACCAACGGCTCAGGATGGAACGATAGCTAAAAAAGGTTCTTCTGGCCTTTGCACACTCTTCCCCCACTTTTTCAAAGCTCATTTTTTTGGGATGAAATGGCAAGGCACCGTAAGTGTAAGTGGGATCCAACCACCATTTTTCTTTTATCATTCTTCCTTCACCAAGCAATCTTTCGTAAAGGGGTGTTGCCGGAAAAGGAGTGACATGATTAAAAGCAGCGAAATAGAATCCGTGTTGACTCGAAAATTGGACAGCATTTTCAAAAGCACTTGGTGTATCGTGGTCCAACCCAAATAAAAATGTTGCATAAATGCTGATTCCAGCTGAATGTATTGTCTCAATTAACTCGTTTTGTTCCCCCAGTCTGGATGCCCAATCTTTATTTATTGATTTAAGATTCTCCGGCTCAAGAGATTCAAATCCGATTAACAAAATGTCACAACCACTTTTTTTCAACCATTTCAGCAATTCAGGATTGTTCGCCATGGTCAGGGCTCCCTGGCTGGTCCATTTTATTTTCAATGGTTCCAAGGCTTTGCACAATTCAATCGCATACTGAGGATTGGCCACAATATTATCATCAATCAGAAAAAAAAACTTTTTTCCTGAACATTTCACATCATCCACGATCTGCTCCACAGGTCGTGGATGATATTGTTTGTGATAAAACCTGGTAATCGCGCAAAAATCACATTGAAAGATACAACCTCTTCCGGTTTCCACCAATCCCATGGGGGAGTATTTTTTATTTTTAAAAATTGATCTATCCGGTAAAGATTTTGAGTATTCCTGTGCCCCGAAATACCTTGGCTGAAGAGTCTTATTCTCAGCATCACGCAAGACAGTCTGCCAAATCGATTCGGCATTTCCCACCACCACAGCATCTGTATGTTGAGCTACTTCATCAGGCATAATCGTGGCATGATAACCACCCATCACCACCGGAACGCCTCTTTTCCTAAATTCGGCAGAGATTGAATAGGCTCGATAAGCAGTATAGGTTTCAACGGTAATCGCCACCAGGTCAGTTCTCGTATTATAGTCAATCAGTTCAACCCGATCATCAAAGAACTCGGTCTCTACATCCTGAGGAGTCAAACTTTTCAGGGTGGCAATAGTCAGCGGTTCCATGATCCGCCATGATTTTATGTATTTTTTACCTTTTCTCTTGCCGATAGCCGGAGTGATAAATGTTATCTTCATTCTTAAAGTCAAACACCTTGTTGTTTTTGAAATTCTGTGATTTTTTTATCGGTGTACCCAAAAAACATTCCCTGTTTTTTAAAGGTTTCCTTCCTGAACAACCTGGCATAAGTCAAATAGATCAATATGCTGGATAGAGATTTTAAATTGGTTTTAAAATTGAAGAATCGTTTGATCAAAGATCCAATGCTATTGAAACGCGATCTGGCTTTAAAACATGCTTCAGTCAACTCTTCCGGAGTCATCCCTTTTGGCAGGAACGCCGCGTGATTAAACCGGTATTCCGGATGCAGCCACCATTTCCTGTCATATAACAGCCGTTGCTCCAGATCCAGCTTTGAATACAGTGGTGTTCCCGGGTAAGGCATTAAAATATTAAAGGCGGCCCAGGTAAATCTATGTCTGAGGGCAAATTTAGTTGTCTGCCTGATATGTTCAACCGTATCCTCATCATACCCCAGGGTGAAAGCAGCCCAGGTCTGTAAACCGTGTTGGTGAAGGGTTTTTATTTCATCTTCATAATTGTGGGATCGGTTGATGTTTGGTCCTTTTCTCGAAACCAGCATGTTGCTGGGATTAATCGACTCAAATCCGACTACATTTCCTACACAACCACTTTTTATCATTAATGACATCAACTCCGGATCTTTTACCTGGTCAAGACTGGCCTGACTGACCCATTTGATTTTTAAAGGGATTAAGGCACGAAACAACTCTTTGGCTTTTTCGTGGTCGCAGATAATGTTGTCATCCACAAAAAACAGTAGCTTGAGCTGTTGCTCAACAATCTCTTTAACAACATCATTCACCTCCCTGTGATAATACTTTTGCTTGAAAAAAGCACTGGTTGCACAAAAAGTACATGAATTCTGACAGCCCCTGGTAAACTGCAGTAAGGAGAGGGGTAAATAACCTTTTCCTGCGAACAGATCTCGCTTTGGTAACGACTTGATTTGGGGAATTCCCCCTTTCGCCTTGTACAGCGGTTTAAGTTTTCCCCGGGAAAGATCATCAAGTACTTCACCCCAGAGATGTTCCGCATCCCCCACGTAAACCGAATCGGCATAATCCGCCACTTCCTCCGGAATCAGGGTGGCATGCATACCCCCCATGATAACAGGTACTCCCCGATCCCTGTATGCCGACGCAATTTCATAGGCTCTCCTTGCCGTGAAAGTCTCCACAGTGATCCCCACCAGGTCCGCCGGTTGATCATAGTTGATTGCTTCAACTCGATCGTCATAAAGCAGAACTTCATGACTTTCGGGGGTTAAACCTGCGATCACCCCGAGTTGCAAAGGCTCCATCCTGGCTTCATCAACAAAAAGACTGTGTTCTTTGCGCCCGATATTTGGTTTGATTAAGATTATTTTCATGGAAAATTTGTTTTTTCAGCTGTTAAGAGCCCGACCTGTTTTTCTTTGTACCTCACGCTTAGAGACCCAATTTATCAACAGGTACACAAACATATTTCTGAGACTGGCTGCGTTTCCTTTTGAATCAAACAAACGTTTGAAAATGGATTGGTAGCTATAAAACCTCTCGCGAATGTTTTTGCACCCCTCTGAGAGCTCTTTTGCTGTCATGCCTTTGGGTTTGAACATGGCTTCCCCCCATTTAAATTTTGGATCGAGCCACCATTTGTCGTAAAGCAGCCTGTTTTCCTGTTTCAGTCTCTCATATAATGGAGTTCCCGGCATGGGCATCAACGGGTTGAATTGTGCGATCAGCAGTTTCGAATCCAGGGCAAATTCCAGGGTTTTTTCAAACATCTCTGTCGTGTCCGAATCGTATCCAAAAACAAAAGTACCAAAAATCATCAGGCCCGCAGCTTTGATTTTAGCAACGGCGGTTTGATAGTTAATACTTGAATTGATCGTTTTGTTCATCTGTGTAAGGCTTTGAGATTTCAGCGATTCAAACCCAACTATCACAGCCACGCAGCCCGCTTCCTTCATTAGCTTGAGTAGCGATTCATCCCTGGCCACATCGATACTTACCTGGCAAAGCCAGTTGATCTTCAATGGTACCAGGGCCTGAAACAATTCTCTTGCCCTCGTTTTATTGGAAAAAATATTGTCATCCGTGACAAAAAATAGTTTTCGGTTGGATGCCTGAATCTCCGAAACTATTTCATTGATAGGCCTTGAGAGCAGAGTGTCTCCGTAAAAGGCTCGAATGGAGCAAAAATCGCAGTGAAATTTGCAGCCTCTTCCAAATTGAATAGGAGTGATTTTGTTGTATTTTTTCCCCCGGAAAATCTCTCTAGAAAAAGTCAACCCTGAAACATCTGTCAACGGCTGCTGGTACTTCTTTTTCAATGAATCGTTTTGCACATCTTGAATAACCTGTTTCCAGACCCGCTCCCCGTCGCCAATGACCACAGCATTAGCGTGTTCCAGACATTCGTCGGGCAAAAAAGTAGGATGATATCCCCCCATAACCACCGGAACTCCCTTTTGTCGGTATGTGTCGGCTATAGCGTACGATCTTTTTGCTGTAAATGTTTCAACAGAAATAGCCACCAGATCCGTCGACTGGTTAAAATCGATCTCTTCAACACGATCATCGAACAGGGCAGTCGTAATACCTGTAGGTGTTTGTGAAGCCAGAATGGAAAATGCCAGGGGTTCCATGGCATCCCCTTGCCTCTCATCAAACATGTTGGGACGAATAAAGGTAATATGCATCGGGGTTAGATAAGCTAGAGAGCTGCAGTTTCCAAGTAAGGGACCAGTTGATGATTCAGGGATTCAAGGTAAGGCAATCCTTCTTCCCAACAGACAAGAAACAATCTGCTTGTGTAGTCAATTGTGGCAAGCCCCTTCAATGCTTCCCTCAACGGGTCTTGCGTATGAAAACCGATCACGCAGTATTGATATCCGGAATTCATGTGTTCACCCAAAACCTTGTCGATAAGGAACCTCAGGACTTTTGGATCATTATTTTCAATGCACACAAAACTCAGGTAGAAGGATTTTATCGGTTTATTCATTACCACCAGGTTTTTGTAGTCAGCAATGTCAAAATTCACAGTACTACCAAGCTTTTCCTTGATCCACTCCCAATGAATGCCTGTAATAATGTTCTGTTTGAATTCTGCTTGATCCCACTTTCCGATCACTCCTGCGATGGAATCTTGCTTTATGGCTACATAAAAATCATCCGCCTTGAATCCACGCGTGTAAGCACTTTTAAAATCATTTCGTTCATAGACCGGAAAGAATTGTTTTGCTTTTCCAACACGATTTATAAATTGAACAATTTCTCCAAGGGTGGATTCAGATCCTCTTATAAGCGAAAGTTGATTATCATCGCCAGTAGACATAGTCTGATTTTTAAAAACCAGAAGATGGGTTGTATAAGCTCCAAAATCTACATAATTTGGCATACCCGGTCGCTTTCCGGTCAGGCTGTTAAGGGCGAGTTTGTTGTTGTCGATAACGGTATTGATATAAATTGGTGCAAACTCCTGCTGATGGTGAACTTTCAGAAGGTTAAAAATGGGTCCTGTCACACCACCTCGTAACCGTTTGACAGCACGAAGCCCGCTTAAATAACCGACGACTTTTTTCTCTTCGTTAACATAGACCGGTTTCATACAGCGACTCCCCATAGCAACCATTTTCTTGTCTTTCTCAAAGATGCACACATGGTTGGTTTTTCCCTGGATGTTAAGCCCGTGAAAATAATCGGGATCACGGGCGTAAACCACATCCAGCACACCAGACATAACTGAGTTTCGCGCCAGATCACATAACATCTGGTTATCCGCTTGGTTCGCAACCCTGAGGGTTATTTCTGATTCCATCGGCTACATTCTACAGTTTATTTTGCATAGGCTTTGATAAGGCATTAAATCAATACCCTCTTTTTGGCACCTTCAGCCAGTCGAGTCAGTTTTTGATTTCATCTGCGGAAAACGTTACTGGAAATCGGTCTTTATCGTTCATTAGTCTGTGGACGTATTTTCGGTACGCCAGATTGCCCATCATGGAGATAATTTTATTTCTTCCGGCACCTTTAAGACGATGGCCGATGTGTTTAAAAGAAAAAGTATCCTTGAAAGCCTTTTTAAATGCCACATCCAACTCGTATGGAGTCATTTTACCTGGTTTGATGACAACGTGCTGGGTGTCGTAATACTGCCAGTTTTGATGCAACAGGCGATTCTCGGCTTTCAATCGATTAAAAAGGGCAGTTTTGGGATATGGTGTGAGCAAGGCAAATCGGGGAATATCGATTCTTAAATCCAGAATGGCTTCCACTGTCTGATCAAAGGTTTCGAGGGTATCTCCGTCCATCCCGAAAATAAAACATCCATGAACCACGATATTCTTTTCATGCATCTTCCGCACTACCAGTTTGTAATGCTCAAACTTGTTAAACCCTTTCTTGATTCCTCGTAAACTGGCGTTATCAATGGTTTCGAATCCAAATAATATATAGCAGCAACCACTTTTCTGCATCAGATTCAGCAATTCGTCGTCCTGACCGATAACAGTGGAAGCCAATCCTCCCCACTGTTTTTTTAAAGGAATCATTGCCGAAAACAACTCTTTTGCATAGTCAACATCTTCTGTCAGATTAACATCGTTGAACACAACCAGCCGCCTTTTTGATTGTTTTATTGCGTCGATAACTTCTCCGACAGGTCTTTTATACCAACCGTAATTTCCGGCTACCACGCTACAGAAATCACATCGCCCCTTGCATCCCCTGGTTGCAAAGACAGTATTGGGGGCCATGTAACCAAAGCGTTTTTGAAGATCTCTTCTGGGCAGGGGCAGATTTTGGATAGTACCTACCGGATCATGGTATTCGGGTTTCAGTTGCCCGTTTTTAAAATCGTACAGCAACTGAGGCCAGGTTTTTTCGGCAAAACCGGTGATGATGCTATCCGCATGTTTCCTGGCTTCATCGGGCATCAAGGTAACATGAATGCCCCCTAATACAACGGTTGTGTTCCTTTCTCGAAACCTGTCCGCAATTTGGTATCCCCGAATAGACGTCCCGGTTAGAATGCTGATTCCTACCACATCAAAAGTTTCATGAAACGGAATCTTGCTGACACTTTCGTCGATTATTTTAACGGAAGCATTTAATTCTTTCGGCACCAGAGCGGCCAACATGGTAGCCGTTAACGGGGCTTCTCTGAAAGATATGTTAACAGGCCCCGCACGCAACCGGTGGAGCTGACCTTTAGCTAATACCAGTAAGATTTTCATGATATTGAATCACCATTATAGTGGATGATCTGGTTGGCACTTAAAGCCTTTTATGACCACTATTGAGTTTTAGATATATTTTCCTGTGAACACAGATGACCAACCCGTTTTTGGATGCAGCACGACCGGCTTGATATCTCCCAATCGTTGACCGGATTGCTCACAGGCCTTGAGATAGGACTGTTCTCCATTTTGCCCCTCTATTCTGAAAATGCGCAATGCTTTGATCTGCCCCAGGTCCCGACAGTAATTGTAGTGATAGTTTTTCTTTAGTCTGTGTTCCACCTGAACTCCAAGTCTGGAAAGACCGGTGGTAGGGAATGTTTCTCCTGCCTCAAGGAAAAGTGTGTAGAAAAACTCCCCATCAGTAGCGGTTTCAGGAGCCAGCATGAAAAAGGGAAACTCTGCATTAATGGATTGAAAGGTTTCCTGCAGAACTTCGGCAACAAATTGCTCATTTAGTTTTTCTCCAAAATAATCGGAAATTTTATCCTCCTTACCAACAAATTCGAGCAATGGGCAACTTCCTTCAAAGCCTTTCACTTTGACCAAATCAAACAAACGATAACGATACAGGCCACCACCAGTTGTAATCATAACTGAATAGGTTTCGCCTGACGTTAACTGACTTGCGGTTTTTACTTCCTGTGAGGATGTATTGACAGGAATAAACTCATAAAAGTGTGAACAAAAAGCCAGGGCATTTCCCGTTTTACCGGACAAGGGAATGGTTACTATCCCTTCGGTTGCCAAAAGTCCTTTTCCCTGCAATCTGGCCTTGGGGAATTTCTGCGCCAGTCTTTCAGCATAGGGCTTTGCGTTGGCGGAAGCCCAACAGCTGATTCCTTTCAGATTAGGCCAAATTGCGGCATAGTTTATTTCTCCCGGCGTTTTTGCCAATATTTCCCTGAGTTCGACTGCTCGTTTTATATTTCTTCCCAGTTTTGCCTGCAGGATCGACATATAGTTTTCCGGTACAACATCCAGATCAATGGAAATATGGCCATACTCCAGGTCATGGAGTAAACGCTCTTGATCAATCAGTAGCTGATCGACCAGCAGTTCAAAAAATGTAGGATTCCAGACGGAAATAAAACTAAGGTTTTTGGTTTTCAGTAAAAAAAGCAATGACACATACCTGAAAGACTCCCTGCTGTTAATATACTTTACCTCGACCGGCACAGCCAGGAGGCTGTCATAAATAACTTTCTGAATTTTGCCCAAATATTCACCATCCTCTTCAAAACCGATCGGTGTCCCCCCGGGTGTTCTTTGATTCTGCTTAACTACCGGAGATATGGACCAATAAGACTTTCCACGAAACAATCCGGGAATACGTGTTGCCAGGTCGTAAATCCAGACCTTCAAACCTTTTTGATACTCTGCCTTAAGGCTTCCGGTGTAAGGTATTAGCTTGGCAGCAGAAGTTGAGCCGCTGGATGGTTCAAACATTATTACCTGCTCTTTGGTCAGCAGGTTGTTAATACCTGAAGCCAGCTGGTCTATCCATACTTTGTGGCCTTCGTAATCGGATATGGGAATTTTTTCCTGGTATTCCCGGATGGTTTTAATTTCCGAAAAGCCATACCTTTTCCCGAACACCGTGTCAGCATTTGATTGAAGCATCTTGAGCAACACATTTTCCTGAGTTTTCTCCACTTCATTCACACGCTGAAAAAATCGTCTTGATTCCCGTCGACACAAAAACGACCAAAGGCTCCCTGCCAGGTTAGATTTTAAACAGCTGAGAAATTCAGAGATCATATTGGAATTATTTAACGCACGTTTTAGGGTTTGGAGGCCAAACACAGGCTTTTAACTCGTTTTTTTTTGGTTATCAGTTATCAGTCCGAGGAACAATTACTCAGGTTTAAAATGAAAACAGAAAACCTTCTCCACTATCAAGTCGCAAATAACGGCAGGTTGGCTCCTTGTCAGACTACATAAATAAAGTGTGTATCAATCGGCTGCTAATTATACTCAAGATACCTTTTGACCAGGCGATAACCGGTTTTCGTCAGATTCTGCATGCTGACTTCGGCCACGCACACAAGTTCATCGCCCCTGTGATATCCCGGATTAATATCCAGGAAATAGCTAATATCCGGATTTTCCCTTTTTCTCGGGGTGATTTCGCCTTGTGCATTCTTCAAGTAGTCCTTGGTACGACTGGCACAGATTACCCCTTTATCAGCACTAAAGCAGCCTGGGTAGACGAGACTACCAAAATTGTCGATCAGCGCCTTTTCAAAAAGTGGAGTTTGCTCAAAAACATTTGGATATGATTTGGAAAAATAGCTCCTGATCAGCCGATAGGTCCTATAGCCTTTGGAAATCAATATCCAATAAACGGCTTCATTTGGATACTCCCATCGTTTCAACGACAATAGGTATTTCAAAAATTCTACTTGGGATACAACTCCTCCCCGACAGCTTTTATCTATTATGGTATCACCGGAAAAAATACCCTTAACCTGTTGATTTTCCACCTGAAGATCAACCGTTTTCAGCGTACTGAATCCTCCTATCTCGTCCTCATCCAAATGTGAATCCTGAATTAGCACCATATGCTGCTTTTCCATGAGATCCGCTTGAAAGGTCTGCCAGCTGATATTCTCATAGTATTTATTCATCAGCGCATACATATTACGGATTTGTCTGTTGTTTAATTCCGCAATATCAACAATTTTGGCTGTAATCCTCATGGTCTGCTCGTTTAAAATTCGCCTCTGCTCGCCAGAACAACGGGTAATTACACGTTTGAATTGAATCTGAATTCTTCTCAGGTTATTGAATCAGGTAGACATAAGAAAGGTGCAAAGAAACGGGCCTCTTTACGATTATTCGCTGTGGCCAATGCAATACTATTGAATTCAGGTAGGGTAAGCAT
>JAKSDL010000832.1 GCA_022360105.1 Pseudomonadota bacterium | reverse complement strand
AATAGATCCGTAGTTCTTCAAGCGGATGGCTATATGGCCGGTTGAATAGTCATCTGTGACTAATAGCTGCCTATCCTCCCTGTTGGCGTTGTCAAAAAGGAACAATGTCTGACTCAAAGCTTCCCTTTGTTGTGGGATAATATACATTTCCTCCCTGTCTTCGTTTAACACCTGGTATGTATTTTTTACTACATTGACAAGGGATTCAGCCCGAACCACATATTTCGGATGTTCTTGCAGCAGGTAATTTTGCAAGGCTTCCATGGCATTTAGAACAGAAGGATCCTTGAGTGCGTCCTCTTGTCCTAAATCCAAATAAATTTCCAGATTTTGAGTACCGCCCATAACTTCATCAACAAGGATATGAGCAATATGAATGGGATGACTTTCTTCAATCAGTTCAACCATGTTGCTGTTCACCTTCACCTGGGTCAGTCCGTAAATCGCGACGACGCCAATAACAAAGAAAACAAACAGAATGGTCTTGTGAAATTGGAAGGATGCGCCTTCAATTTTGCTTAACAGCTTTTGGACGAAAGGTGTTTTTTCCTGGTCGGCTGCAATTCTTTTTGCCTGCTCCTTGCTGATGGGATGCCAGATATCCAGGAGCAGTGGAAGTAAAATGACAGAAAACAAAAAAGCTATCGTTACACCCATTGCCGCAGAATACCCGAAAACCACGATAGGGGGGATAGGAACAAAACTCATGGCCAGTAAACCGGCTGAAGTTGTCATACTGGTAAGCATGCAGGCAAATCCCGATTTTTTCAGGACGGCTCTCAGTGCTGATCGATGATCATACTGTTTTTTTCTGAAATAAACATATCCGGACATAATATGGATCGAATCAGCAACACCAATCACCAGCACGATCATAACAAGTAGCTGAACCATCATGTTCATGGTTAGCCCCAGCCAGCTGACTAAACCTAAGGTACAAACAAGGCTGAGTATCACGACGAGAACCGGCCAAAAAACAGCACTGAAAGATCGAAACAGGTAAAAAAGTGTGATCAGGATCAGTACCAATGTAGCCGCCAATATATAGGAGATTTCAGTGGTCAACACATAATAAAAAAACTTCATGATAACCGGATTCCCCACAGGGTAAAAATCCAACACATCGGTATATTCTGTTTTTTCCAGTATGGCATTTATTTCGTCATAAAATTTAGCGTATTCACCCATTTCGGTTTTTCTGTTTTCTGCTGAATCTTCTTCTGTAGGGGAGCCACCAAAAACTTCATCTTCGGAATCAGTAAAACCGGATTCTTCAAAGAGTTCACCCTCATCTTCCGCAATAGAGCCGAGATCGGTGCGAATGTAAATCCCCCCGTATTGAGAGTTTTCCGACAGATAAAACAACGGATAATCCTTATGATTCAAGGCTTCCTTTCTTCGTAATTCCCTGGTTGCTTCTGTTTTTGGAAGCTCTTCACCTATAAAATCCCTGGAAACGAGGCTGTCACCATCAACCTCCATATAGCTGACATTGATCAGGCTTTTGATCTCAAGGATATGACTTAACATCGAAGTATCATCCTCTATTGAATTGATGGTTGCTGCATTCAATTCCTCATGCACGGCTGCCAAGGTAGCCAGGGATTTTTCAGAGAAAATATCCCCGTCTTTGGCCTCGTAAACGATGTAAACAGTATCATCGCTCCCAAAAGTATCACGGTACTTCATAAACGCTTTTACAACAGGGTCATCACTCTCAAACCATGATTCCATGGTCATATCAAGTCTTGGTGGCAGTCCCGCAGCCAGGAAAACCACGACAGAAACGATCCCAAGCCAGACCGGAATCTTGTGAGCTCTTAAAAAATCAGGAAGTTGCTCGAAAAATTCTGTGATGCTTACCAATATATTTTTCATTAGTCTTCACCTTTATCTTTTGTAGTTGCTTGTTCATTCAGGGCAGCCAGACCGCTGACTGCCCCAAGATTCATCGATTCCAATGCCGAACTGGGCACGATGATGAGTGATCCTTTTTCCTTCAAACCTTCAAACAGCATGTTCATTCCTCTTAATTGCAGCGCAATGGGGTTATCACGATAACGTTCGCTCGCCTGCTCAAACTTCTCCGATATTTCCGTTTCCGCAGTACCCAGGATTATCCTTGCCTGCCTTTCCCTTTCAGCTTGAGCCTGTTTGCTCATGGCATCGGAAAGATCAGCCGGGATGACAATATCTCTGATGCCGACGCTCTGACAGGTAATTCCCCATGGATTGGTTTGTTCGTCCAAGGTGTGCTGAATATCCCCGGCTATCTTCTCCCTGTTCTGAAGCAGATCGGCCAGCTCGTGTTTTCCAATGATATCACGCAAACCAGTCTGTGCCGCGTAAGTGACGGCGTCGACATATTCCTGAACTTCAAGTGCTGTCTTTTCTGCGTCCCAAACAGTCCAGTACGCCACAGCATCGACATTAACCGGCACGGTGTCTTTTGTAAGTGTTTTTTCTGCGCCGAAACTGGTCACCCGTACCCTTTGATCAATAAATTTATCAACCTTGTCGAAAATAGGAATGATAAAGAAAAAACCCGGACCTTTAAGTCCCCGATATTTACCCATCCGCAAGACGACTGCTTTCTCCCACTGATCTGCGGTTTTCAGAGATCTGCAAAGCAACCAGAGAAAAATAGTGACAGCGAAAAAATAGATCGAAATTCGTGTGTAATATCTATATTTTTCAGTATCAGTAGCAAATGTCCGATCAAAATCGAAAATGTAGAAATAGAAACACCAGGTTTCTATTAAAAGCAATATCAGAAATATCGCTGTACCAAAATTTATTTTTTTGAGTTTGTTACCTTTTCCTAGAATCATTCGCTTTCTCCTCTTAAATTCGGATCTGACGGTTTATGGAGTCCGTCGGGGAATACTTTATAGTTGTGATGCCTTTTTAATTTGTTTTTTTCCGTTTTTGCAATTCAGTCAAAATATCGCCAATATTAAATCCATAACTGTTAGCCGCATTCAGGAATTCGGTGCAGATGCCTTCCAGCTTTCCTTTACGTTCTTTTTCATCGATTTCTATAGCGACATCACTAATAAATGTCCCAGTTCCTTGTTGTGTTTCCAAAACCTTTAGTATCTCCAATTCTTTATATGCTTTGCTGACAGTATTGAGGTTCACTTTAAGCTCAACGGCCAAAGCCCGGACAGTTGGTAATTGTTCTCCCGCTTTCCATTTCCCGGAAGCAATGCCATACCTGATCTGGTCGATAATCTGTCTGTAAAGTGGTACCCCGCTTTTGTGATCTAATTTAAATTCTATCATAAGTGCCGTCTTCATAAAGAGTTGAGCAGATGATCAAAAATTAAATATCCTGCCTGTTTAAAGGAATAAGGAAATATTGTACTAGATAAATAGTACAATATTAAAATATCGAACACCTCAAAAAATGTCAACCGAAGAATCAAAGTGTCACGTTTTGGTGTGGGAGATTCTGCTACCAGATGAATCAGAGGAAAACGGGGAGATTTGAAGCTGGTGGAGGATGGCAGGGAAGGAGAGAAAATCTGTAGGATGGGCCGGCAAAGCCTGCCCATCTTCAAATACAAAAGGTGATAGCGTAGCTATCTCCGAATAGAAAATCTGCAATCTAAAAACATAATTCTAAAGTGTATCTAATTTGCTACATTCAGTTTATGTCCCATCTTTAATTGCTTGCATTTCAGATATTTATGATTGTGGTCTCCGGCTTCGATCTCGATCGGGATTTGTTCTTGGACGGTTAAACCATAGCCTTCAAGTCCGACCATTTTTTTGGGATTGTTGGTCAGCAATTTCATCCGTTTTATCCCCAGGTCTGCCAGCATTTGAGCTCCGATGCCGTAATCCCGAAGATCAGCTTCAAATCCCAGTTCTTCATTGGCTTCAACAGTGTCATAACCTTGGGCTTGCAGATCATAGGCTTTCAGTTTATTGATCAAACCGATCCCGCGTCCTTCCTGACGAAGATAAAGAATTACACCGCATCCGGCGTTGTCAATCATTTCCATGGCTTTATGCAGTTGCTGACCGCAATCACAACGCTGCGAACCGAAGATATCGCCGGTCATGCATTCAGAATGCACCCTTACCAAAACAGGTTCTTCGGTACTGATGTTCCCTTTGACCATGGCGATGTGAGTCAGGTTATCAAGATCATTTTCATAGGCGATCATGCGGAAATCCCCGCCAAATTCTGTGGGAATGGTGGTCTCGGCAGCTTTTTTAACGAAGTGTTCGTTGCGTTTGCGATACTCAACCAGGTCAGCCACGGTGCAGATACCTATGCCATGTTCCTCGCTGAATCTTTCGAGACTTGGCATTCGAGCCATGGAACCATCGTCATCCATAATTTCACAAATCACTCCGGCAGGTTTTAATCCGGCCAGACGAGCTAAATCCACTGATCCTTCGGTTTGTCCCACACGAACCATCACACCACCGTCCCGTGCCCTGAGAGGAAAAATATGTCCAGGTCTCACCAGATCGGCCGGAGTGGCATTGTCTGCAATAGCTGCCTGGATGGTGGTTGCCCTGTCACCGGCAGATATGCCGGTTGTCACTCCCTTGGCAGCTTCTATGGATACCGTGAAGCCTGTTTCGTAAGGAGAGGTATTGTTGGAAACCATGTAGGGCAAATCCAACGTATCTGCGATCTGGTTGGTCAAAGACAGGCAGATCAACCCCCGTCCGAATTTGGTCATAAAATTAATTGCTTCCGGTGTTACGGCTTCCGCTGCCATGGTAAGATCACCTTCATTTTCGCGATCTTCATCATCCACCAGGATGACCATTTTACCGGCTTTGATATCTTGAATAGCTTGTTCGATAGAAATAATCGTCATTTCTTGCTCCTTAACAGATTGAAAACACCTGATCATTTTAAGCGTATCGCTAAAAATTTGATATTCAGGTTGAAGAAGAGATGACCCAGGGCGTGAACAAGCGGATTGAGAAATCCCCTTGTTTGCAGATGTGTCTACAATGCAGAGTACGATCTTGCAGATAACAAGATCGATGCAGCACCATTGTCTTCTTTCATCCGGACTGTCACCGTCGGCTTTGGCTTCTCACCAAATCTGCTGACCCTGGGAAGCATCCCAGGCGCTCGTGGGCTTTCCTAAACAGGATTACCACCGGTGGGGAATTCCACCCCGCCCTGAAGACATATCATGATTAAAATGAGACTAAAGTATAGTAGAGCCGTAACTCAAAAACAACGATCCAGATCAGGTTTTGTATTTCATAATATCAAGCAGGGCAAACAGCTTTCTGTTGAAGTGAAGAACCCTATTTCCAGCGGACATTATTTAGATCACCAGTAGACTCAAAGCTGGAAACTATTTGGATTGAAAAGCAATCCGAATCACCGGAACCTGAGATCTTCAACCGGTGAGCGTCTGATTGATGAAAACACCTGCTGCGAAG
The DNA here is from genome assembly GCA_022360105.1 of Pseudomonadota bacterium. The sequence goes on along the minus strand of JAKSDL010000832.1, from coordinate 96 downwards.
TCACGTTTCTCCTTGATTTCAAGTTTTTTCATTTGAACCTTCACAACAATTGCTCAACATAGCCAAAAATGGGTCTGATTAGCAGATGCCGGATTT
>JAKSDL010000790.1 GCA_022360105.1 Pseudomonadota bacterium | reverse complement strand
TGTGCGACTTGTTCCATACCGGGGTGACATCAACACCGAGTTCTTTGGCTTTGATTATTGCAGTAAGTTGGGCTTTTCCCTGTCTTGAGAATCGATCGCCGATTCCCATTGAATATTTGTTTAAGGGCATTTGGGATTTATAATTTCAGATTTTCTGTTTCATGAAAGCTACGCTTTCGGTTTTTACATTTTAAAATTATTTGCCTTTAGTTTATCAACTATCTCTTCGACCATTTGCTCGGGTGTCTGGTCGATGCTGATGGTGATTCCGCCTTGGGGTGTTTCAAAGGTATCTATTTGGCTTTGAAGTAGGTCAGGATTCATGTAGTGACCTTGTCTGGCGTTTAAACGTTTTGCCAGTAAATCAAACTCTCCATGCAGGTGGACGGTGATAACGGAAATTTGATCAACTCCCAGCATATGGCGGTAGCTTTTCTTGAGTGCAGAACATGCCAAAACGGCGTTTCCCGGATCATGATTCCATCCTTCTATTTGTTCAGCTAAACCAAGCAGCCACGGTTCTCTGTCTTTGTCTGTGAGTGGAATCCCTTGTCTCATTTTTTCAACATTTTGACTGGAGTGAAAGTCATCAGCATCGTAGAAGTTCCATTCAAGTTTTGTTGCCAATAACTTCCCCACAGTCGTTTTCCCACATCCGCTGGGGCCGATTATTACTATCACCATCTTTATTTAAGCATTATAGGTTGAAGATGCCGTGTCGCCTCCTCTTCCTGTCCAGTTGGTGTGAAAGAACTGACCTCTTGGTTTGTCTGTCCGTTCGTATGTGTGGGCTCCGAAATAATCTCTTTGGGCTTGAAGCAGGTTAGCTGGTAATGTGGCAGATCGATATCCGTCATAATATGATAAAGCGGAAGAAAAAGCCGGAACAGGTATTCCATTCAATGCAGCATTTGCAATTATTTTTCGCCAACCCTTTTGAGCCCAGGTCATTTTATCCGTGAAAAACGGCGCCAACAGCAGGTTATCCAATTGTTTGTTCTCGTTAAACGCTTCGGCAATTCGCTCAAGAAATACCGAACGAATGATACATCCTTCTCGCCACATTAAGGCGATGCTGCTGTAATCTAGGTCCCATCCGTATTGCCGTGCTGCTTCACGCATTAAGGTAAACCCTTGGGAGTACGAAATGATTTTCGAAGCATAGAGTGCCTGCTCCAGATGATCAATGGTTTGTTGGAGTTCGCCGTCGAAAGTTGTTACAGGACCTGATAAAGATTTTGAAGCTGCTATCCGTTCATCTTTTTGAGTGGATAAAGAGCGGGCAAAGACTGATTCGGCGATCAATGTCAGAGGCGTTCCCAGTTCAAGCGATGAAAAGGTGGTCCATTTTCCCGTTCCTTTTTGACCAGTCACATCTAAAATCTTCTCCAGAAGAACCTCATCATTTTCGGTTCTGTAGTTCAGGATGTCGCCGGTGATTTCAATTAGATAGCTATCCAAAACCCCTTTATTCCAGGTTTTAAATACTTCTGATATGGTGCTGTAAGGCAATCCTAACAGGTCTTTCAAAATGTGAAATGACTCTGCAATTAACTGCATATCTCCATATTCAATGCCATTGTGCACCATTTTAACAAAATGCCCGGCTCCCTCTTTGCCGACCCAGTCGCAGCAGGGAGTCCCATCGCTGACTTTGGCTGCTATGGTTTGAAAGATTGGTTTGACAATCTCCCATGCTGCTTCAGAACCTCCCGGCATGATTGAGGGGCCTGTCAGGGCTCCTTCTTCTCCTCCGGAAACGCCGGTTCCTACGAAAAGCAGTCCTTTGTCTTCAAGTTGATGAGTTCGCCTGGTTGAATCGGGGTAATAGGAGTTTCCACCATCGATTATGATATCGCCGGGCTCAAGGAACGGAATCAATTGTTCAATTAACTGGTCCACGGGGTCACCGGCTTTAACCAGCATCATCACCTTACGAGGTTTGGATAAAAGTGACACAAACTCCTGGATCGAATGGGCGCCGTAAAACTGCTTTCCTTTGCCACGTCCTTCCAGAAATTGCGTAACCTTTCCAACCGAGCGGTTATATACCGCTACCTTGAAGCCGTTTCGCTCCATATTTAATACCAGGTTTTCGCCCATTACAGCCAAGCCAATCAATCCAATATCTGCAACACCTGTCATGTTTTTTCCTGTTTTATTTATGTATGTCCTTCAATCCCGTGCACGTGCCTGCAAATGTTCACGATTCCAACGAGAATGATATTAATAATCAATTGTGAATGAAAGATCAGGTAGGACGGGCAACTTGTTGCCCATCATTTCGGTCAATAGCCTCTTTACGATGTTGGAGCATTTTCTTTGCTCATGCTCGTTTAGATTCCGGGTCAAGCCCGGCACGACTAATAATTAAGTAATTTGCGTAACATGTGAAATATTAATTTACGGCTCAATTCGCCCCGATGGGCAACAAGGTTGTCCATCCTACAAATATAAAAAACCGAAAGCGCAGCTTTTACGAAGCAGAAAATCTGAAATCCAACTTCTAAAATCTAAAATATTGTAGAGCGTTGTTGTAACAAATGTCCTGTACAATTCTTCCGATCAGTTTCAGATCGTTGGGTAGCTCTCCGTTTTCGATATCGTTACCAAACAGGTTGCAGAGAATTCTTCTGAAGTATTCATGCCTGGGATAAGACAGAAAACTCCGGGAATCTGTCAGCATCCCCACAAACTGACTGATCAGACCCATATTGGAGAGAGCATTCATCTGTCTCTCCATGCCATCTTTCTGATCGTTAAACCACCAACCTGAACCAAATTGAATTTTCCCGGGGGTTTGCCCATCCTGATAATTGCCGATCACGGTAGCCAGCATTTCGTTATCTTTGGGGTTAATGGTGTAGAGTATGGTTTTTGCCAGTTTATCCTCTTTTTCCAGGGTATCCAGAAACTTAATGATGGCTTCGGCGTAGCCGAGATCCCCCATGCTGTCATAACCGGTGTCTGGTCCAAGTTTTGTGAACATTTTCGAATTGGTATTTCTAATGGCACCAATATGAAATTGTTGTGTCCATTTCCTGGCAGCGTACATTTTTGCCAATTCGATCAGCATGAACGTTTTGAATTGAAAAACCTCCGGCTCCTCTAATTCTTGTTTTGAGCGAGCTTTGAGGAATATCTTGTCAGCTTCGGACAGGGTAGCCGGGAAAAATACCATTTTGTCTACACCATGGTCAGACAGGCGGCATCCATTTTGATGGAAGTAATCTATACGTTGTTCCAGGGCGGATAACAGGGCGCTGACATCTTTTACATCACTGCCGATTATTCCTTCAAGGGATGAGATCCATTGGTTAAAAAGGGATAAGTCCTCCGGTTTCATGGATTTATCAGGTCTGAAAGCCGGAAGTACCCTGGTTTCAAATGTTTCGTCATCAAACAATTGTTGATGAAAACCCAAATCGTCCAGCGGATCATCGGTGGTACAAACCACATCCACGTTCATTTTTGTTAGTATACCGCGCACCGAAAATTCGGGCTGAGCCAGAAAGGTGTTGCAGGCTTGATAAATCTGTTCCCAGGTGTCTCCGTTAAGAAGGGTATCTGTTATTCCAAAAGGATTGCGTAATTCCAAGTGAGTCCAGTGATAAAGAGGATTGCGCACAGTTTTTGGTACGATTTCAGCCCAGGCTTTGAATTTTTGTTCATCGCTTGCTGAACCTGTTATCAACTCCTCATCAACACCGCAGGCCCTCATGGCTCTCCATTTGTAGTGATCTCCATAGAGCCAGATCTGCGTCATATTTTCAAAATTCCTGTCTCTAGCGATATCTTCGGGCGGCAAATGGCAGTGATAATCAAAAATAGGCATTTCAGCGGCGTAGTCGTGGTATAATATCTCAGCTGTTTTTGTCTGTAGAAGAAAACTGTCTGTTAGAAATGCCTTCATCGGTTACCTTTGTTATGATTTTACGATCTCTGAAATTGGTTGAGAATAGTATAAACCAGTATCAGTTTTTGTTTAACTGTGTTCGTGAATCTATTCAAACCCAAAAGCGGTTTGATTTGAAAAGCCCAGCGGCATAGGCAAGTGCAATAAACCGCTTCTGGGAGGAGGGTAAACATTCCCAAATCGGATTTGCGGTTTACTGCTTAATTTATGCCAACCAGCTTTCTAAACGCGGTTCAATTCTCAGGCAATCTTACAAAAAACATCATCCGGCTATTCTCGCATATGATTTTCAATCTTCAGATACTTACTAAAACCAGTGGATAACTTGCAATCGGTCGCTGTCAAGTGAGCTGTTCATGTTTGTTTATTAATCCTTCCTGCAAATTTTGCAGACCGGTCTGTATTTTTTGCAGAGTAGCTTGTCAATCTTTTAATATTCATCTCTCAGGATGGATTCCTTTTATTTTTTGTGACATTTATTTGAAAATTGTTTGCAAAATGTTTATTTGCTTGAATAGGAACAATGAACTTGTTGTGTAGCAGATAAAGAAACAGAAAACCAGAAAACACCTTGCAAAATTTGCATATTCTTTACATCTGTTTTCTTGAACCCTGAATTTGTTTTAATCCATATCGATATAAAAATCTTTATAGATTAATAAGATAAACGGAATGATTCTGTCACTGTTGGTCATGGTACAAAGCTTGTAGTCGAAGGCGCGGGTTTGTGATGTGTATTCACCTTTAGCAAAAATCGCAATGACAGATATTTAAAGGGATTGCGGCGTATTTTTATATCACATTCTTGTTCTGTTTCTAAGGTTTTAAATACTAACATTTTTGGATGGATTATTATGAAAAGAACAAACATAAAACTCATTTTGAATCTGGTGCTAAGTATATTTTTAGCGGTTTCAATGATATTTGGTTTTACAAACAGTGTAATAGCCAAGAAGAAAATCGTATTGAAAGCGGGAGATGTTCATCCCATGGATTATCCGACCGTTCAGGGTATGGTGCGAATGGGTGAATTGTTGAGTGATTGGACAGACGGCAGGATCACGATTCAGGTGTATCCTTCCATGCAGTTGGGAGCTGAAAAAGAGATGCTGGAGCAAACCCAGTTTGGTGCCATTGATCTGTTAAGGGTGAGTACCGGTCCTTTGGGTACCATTGTACCTGAATTCAATGCTTTCTCCCTGCCTTACATCTTTAGAAATGCCGATCATATGCACAAGGTTGTGGATGGTCCCATTGGCCAAGAACTGGCGGAAAAAGCCAAAAAGGGTGGGTTTATCGGCATCGGCTACTATGATTCGGGATTTAGAAGCTTTTACAATACCCGTAGACCGATTCGCTCGATGAAGGATCTAAAAGGTCTGAAATTCCGCGTGATGGGTAATCCGATATTTGTAGATATGGTAGCGGCATTAGGCGCATCAGCCACACCAATGGCTTACAACGAAGTGTACACAAGCCTGGCTACAGGCGTTATTGACGGTGCCGAGAACAATTATCCTTCCTATACTTCTTCCGGGCACTACGAGAAAGCCAAGTACTATACACAAGATCAGCATTTAAGCGTTCCCGAGATCCTGTTGTTGAGTAACAAGACAGTCGAAAAGCTGTCAAAAGCTGATGTGGCCTTGATTAAGTATGCAGCGTCCCTTTCCGTCCCCTACCAAAGAGAATTGTGGGCAGCAAGAGCTAAAGCCAGCATTGAAAAGGCAAAAGCCGCCGGATGTGAAATTATCACTGATATTGATAAAACACCTTTCATGAAAGCCATGGAGCCGGTTTATGCAAAGCATGCAAAACCACTGGCAGGCATCATTAAGCGAATCCAAGCTGTCAAATGATCGTCAATTCTATCCTGTTATGGGAAGAAAAGCGGGTTGGTTTTCGCTTTTCTTCCACTTTCGATTTTTTTAATAACTTACTATCTAACTGAAACAGGCTAGTTGTCTTGACATCATCAGCCTGAAAGTGGCGAAGGAAATGGAACTCTTTTCAAAATTTACAGACTGGATCTACAAAATCCTGTTAACAATTTGCTGCGTTGGTTTGGCGGCCATGGTGATAATCATATCCGCGCAGGTGTTTTGTCGATTTGTACTAAATTTTACCCCATACTGGACCGAAGAATTAACTCTGATAATCATGATTTATGCCGGTTTTTTCGGCGCTGCGGTGGCTTATAAAAAACGATTGCACATTAATCTGCAATTTTTTTTGGAAAGCTTACCTGCCAACTACCGTAAAAGGGCTTATTTTACCATTGATTGTGTTTTGCTGGTTTTTGCCCTTTATTCTATTGTTTATGGCTGGCAGTTAACTGAAAAAACTATGAATCAGTTCAATCCTGCCCTGGGTTGGCCTGTGGGAACATCGTACCTGGCAATACCCATTTCCGGAATTATCTTTATGCTTTTCGCCATTGAGAAATTGATCAACGATTTTAAAAATCGCAACGCCAAAGCCAGGGAGAATTGATATGGAGATGGGAGTATATGTATTGTTGGGTAGCTTTCTGGCGATGATCATATTTGGAGTTCCCATTGCCTATTCCCTTGGGGTCTCCTCAATTATCACGATGGTATACCTGGATTTACCAGTGATTGTGGTGTTCCAGAAAATATCGGACGGAATGGACAGTTTTTCTTTAATCGCCATTCCGTTTTTTGTATTGGCAGGACAAATTATGGCAGACGGGGGGATGGCCCGTCGTCTGGTTAACTTCTCCAATCTTTTGATTGGATGGGTTCAGGGCGGTCTGGCCATGGTCAACGTATTAGCCAGCATGTTTTTTGGTGGTATATCCGGCTCATCGGTGGCTGATACTTCTTCCATCGGCTCCATCATGATTCCCATGATGAAAGACAAGGGATACGACGACGATTTCTCCGTGAACGTGACGATCACTTCATCTACGCAGGGCATCATCATTCCGCCTTCACACAATGCTATTATTTACTCTTTGGCAGCCGGTGGGACCGTATCTATTGCCAAGCTGTTTTTAGCCGGAATCGTACCCGGCATCATGGTCGGTCTTGCCTTGATGATCGTCTCGTTTGTGACCGCAAAGAAAAGAAGTTACCCCAAGGAAGAACTGGTGACCTTAAAGGAGGGTTTTAAAATTTGCAGAGATGCTATCTGGGGACTGGTTACGGCGTTGATCATTGTAGGTGGTGTTTTAAGTGGTGTTTTTACCCCTACCGAATCATCAGCAATAGCAGTGGTTTACGCTTTGTTCGTCACCTTTTTTATCTACAAGGATATTCCGGTGACAAAAATAGGAATGATACTGGCCAATGCGTTTAAAACCATCTCCATTGTCATTATTTTGATTGGAACGTCATCAGCCTTTGGCTGGCTAATAGCTTATATGCGGGTGCCGGTCCTGGTTTCCGAGGCGATGCTTTCCCTGTCTGAAAATCCCATTATCATTTTAGTGATGATCAATGTGATGTTGCTGGCATTTGGAACCATCATGGATATGGCCCCGTTAATTCTGATAGTAACGCCGATCCTTCTGCCAGTGGCAAAATTTATTGGAATGGATCCTGTCCATTTTGGAATTGTGATGATGTTGAACCTGGGAATTGGGTTGTGCACACCACCCGTGGGCTCCACACTTTTTGTGGGATGTGCCATCGGGGAAGTGTCCATGGAGAAAGTGGTTAAAAGCATCTGGCCCTTTTATTTTTCAATGATATTTGTTTTGCTGATCGTTACCTACTTCCCGGTTTTTTCCATGTGGATACCTGGGTTATTTTAGATTTTAGAATGAAGATTTTAGATTTTCTGTATTGCGAAAGCTACGCTTTCGGTTTTGATGTTTTAAAATTAAACGGCCAAGTCGTCCTGTTTGTTGGATTATGGCAATTGGTGGGATTGTAGGATGGGCAACTTTGTTGCCCATCGGGCGGAACTGAAGTATTTAGGAACGTAGATGTTAGAATTCATATTTTCCTTCCTATGGAAGCCTTGCTTTCGGTTTGATATTTGACCAAACCAATTGCTGGGCAACGATTTGCCCAGCCTACTGTAATATTTATTATCAATTGACTATTAAGAATCATTATTTGTATTTTTGTTCACGTTCACGGGAAATTTTGGACAATCATAAAAAAACAAAGGAAAAAAATGGAAATTCGACATGCGATAAGTCCTTTGGAGTTTAAATCGTTGGATACAGATTCCACGCGCAAACAGTTTCTAGTTGAAGATCTGTTTGTGCCGGACGAAAAAAAGCTCATTTACAGTCACATCGACAGAATTATTGTCGGTGGAGTCTGCCCAGCAGAGAAATCGCTTGGGCTGGAAGGTGGCAAAGAAATGGGTTCCGAATTCTTTTTGGAGCGACGTGAATTAGGAGTCATCAATGTCGGTCAGGCAGGAGTCGTTGCTGTAGATGGCAACGAGCATCAGCTTCAATACAAAGAAGGGCTTTATGTGGGGGCAGGAAACCGGGAGATTACATTTTCAAGCTCGGATCCTGACAACCCGGCCAAGTTTTATCTGAACAGTGCCACAGCGCACAAGGCTTTTCCTACGATGAGGGTCACTGCAGAAAACGCCAAGCAAATCAAATTAGGATCCAGGGAAGAATCGAATAAACGTACCATTTTTCAGTTTATTCATCCCGATGTCCTGGAAAGCTGTCAATTATGCATGGGCATGACGGTCCTTGAGCCGGGTTGTGTCTGGAACACCATGCCATGCCATACCCACGATCGAAGAATGGAGGTTTATTTCTATTTTGAGATGGATGAAAACAGTCTGGTATTTCATCAAATGGGTGAGCCCAGCGAAACCAGGCATATTATTACTCGTAATGAAGAAGCAGTCATTTCACCCAGCTGGTCCATCCATTCCGGTGTTGGAACCCGGAACTATACCTTTATCTGGGGTATGGTAGGAGAAAATCAAACGTTCACCGATATGGATCATGTTGATATGTCAAAATTATTATAAGGCACATTCTAGGGTTTGGTTTCGTTTTGCAAATTTCGCAAGCACGGGCTTTTGTTCCGGATTTTATTGGCTTACCAGCTATCAGATATCAGTTTGTGGAGCAATAATTCAAAGTTGGAAGAGATCAGGAAAAACATATTTTCAAAGCTTTGTGTTGCATGGATTATGATGTTGTTGCGTGTTAATAGAACCTCAATAGGTGTGTTAAAATAAACAGGGAGAGTTACCTTGATTTTAGACGATTTTAAGCTCAATGCTAAAGTAGCTATAGTTACCGGTTGCCGGACAGGGCTGGGACAGGCTATATCCGTTGCCCTGGCTGAAGCCGGAGCTGACATTGTCGGCGTGGGCAGTACAGATTTTTCCGAGACCGAAAACCAGGTGAAACAGCTGGGAAGAAAATTCCTGGGGATTCAGGCTGATCTGACCAAAATGGAAGCGGTGGAACCTGTTGTTAGTCAAGCCATGGAGAATTTCGGTCAGATCGATGTGTTGATTAACAATGCGGGAATTATCCGTCGGGCTGATTCTGTGGATCTGACCGAAAAAGACTGGGATGATGTGATGAATATTAATCTCAAGACTCTGTTTTTTCTTTCCCAGGCGGCGGCGATTCAGATGATAAAGCGTGGCAAAGGAGGCAAAATCATCAATATTGCTTCCATGCTGTCTTTTCAGGGCGGGATCAGGGTTGCGTCTTATACCTCAAGTAAAAGCGGTGTGATGGGTTTGACGCGTCTGATGGCCAATGAATGGGCCAAAGAGAATATCAATGTTAATGCGATCGCACCAGGTTATATGGCAACCGACAATACGGCAGCCTTAC
>JAKSDL010000923.1 GCA_022360105.1 Pseudomonadota bacterium | reverse complement strand
GGGGGCAATATGGAAATGATTCATGCAGGGTGGAAAGGATTTTATATTCCCTGCCCATGTCATGAGCTGTTTTGGCTTTGGTTCCAAAAGGGGGCCTTCTCAGAACCAGCCTGGTTTCTCCTACCTCTATTAAATAGGTAAGATTGGAATATCCCGACGGATACTGCCGGACTACCAACTGGCCGGACAATCCTGGGATAGTGTCCTTAAGAAAGGTTTCCACGTGGGAAACATCAAATTCTTCTCCTGGTCGGATCTTGGAGGGGGAGTCTATATAAGTCATAGTCGGAAATTGGTTATTGGTTCGGGTCGTTTATTTGAAGTCAGGATAAGGTTGTTTTTCCAGGTAATATGATTCGATAAAACCGAGAACAAATTCAGCGTATTGATCCACTTTGATATCTCTTTTTGAATATTTCCAACGTTTTAAATACCAGTCTTGCAACATCGCTTTGATCACACTGGCGGCAAGTAAGTGATTTCTTTGCATAAAAACACCTTCTTCAGCTCCTTGCTCCAGAATGTCATGAATCAGACTTTCTGTTGATAACTCGGCGTCTTTATAAAAATCTCGTTCCTGCTTGCTCATGCTTTTGGCTTCCATGTAGGAAAAGAAAAACCAGGCTTGAACAATTTCACTGAGATAGAGATGGATTTTAACGATGGTTCTGAGCTTATGATAGGTGCCAACGTGCTTTTTGCAAGCTTCTTGAAGAATCTGCTGAACGAATCGGTTCCCGACTCTTTGCAAAGTATTCAGCAGTTCATCCTTGCTGCGGAAATAAGCATAAAGCCCTCCCATGCTCAGTCCGGATTCCTGGCTCAGATCCCGCATGCTCATGCCGCGAAATCCTTTTCTGGAACAGATTCGAAAAGTGGCTTCAAAAATTCGAGCCAGGTTTTTGACAACAGTTCTTTCTTTTTTGATCTGAATGCTATCCCTGTTTTCCAGAAAGACCTCCCGGCAGAAAGCCTCCTTGCTTACCTGGTAGGTTTCCCGGAAAGAATCGAAAGTCAGGGTATCTTTGTTTTCAAGGGTTGCGGAGTTACTTGGAATATCCATAACGTTTCAAAATATGTTTTGCCACGGAGACCTTATGCACTTCATCTGCACCATCATAAATCCGTGCGGCTCTTTCATGGCTCCAGAGTGAAGCTAAAATGGTATCATCGGTCATACCCAAACCGCCATGGATCTGAAGAGCAGTATCCAGCACTTTTTGCAGCGTATTGGCAACAGTGAATTTTATGGTGGAGATTTCCACCCGGGCTTCTTTTGTCCCCAGCTTATCGATCATCCACGCTGCATGCAATACCATAAGTCGCGCACCCTGGATGGCGGCAGCACATTCGGCGATCCAGGATTGAATGATCTGTTTTGATGCCAGGTTTCTTCCCGGGGCAATCATCCTTTCATGGGCTCTTTTGCACATCATTTCAAAAGCCCTGTTACAAATGCCAATCCAGCGCATGCAATGGTGAATTCTTCCCGGCCCCAGCCTGTCCTGGGCAATCACGAATCCATGACCTTCAGGTCCCAACAGGTTGGATTGTGGAACCCGGCAGGAATTGTAGGTCACTTCGCCATGACTGAAGTAGCCACCTCCTGCATGTCCCATGACAGGTATATTTCGTACCAGGCTAAATCCCGGCGTATCCAGGGGAACGATGATCATACTGGCTTTTAAATAAGGAGAGTCCACTTCCGGATTTGTCTCCGCCATTACTATGGCAAATTTGGCTCCATCGGCAGATGAAGTAAACCATTTGTGACCGTTGATAATGTAATCGTCACCGTCCTTGACTGCCGTAGTCTCTAAAAGTACAGGGTTAGACCCAGGCATGTTGGGTTCGGTCATGGAGAAACAGCTTCTGATATCACCTGCTACAAGCGGTGCCAGGTATTCTGTTTTTTGTTCTTCGGTACCATATTTATGAAGGATCTCTATGTTTCCGGCATCCGGGGCCTGGCAACCAAAAGCCAGGTGGCCCAGCGTACAGCGACCCAATGCTTCGGATACCAAACCATGCTCCAGATTGTTTAATCCCATGCCACCAAGATCCTCAGGATGGTTCGGTGCCCAGAGTTCCATCTGTTTCACCATTTTCTGTTTCTCCTTAATAGCCTGCTCAAACGCCTCCGAGCCTCTATCTTTGGCAAGGTATTCAGTTTCCAGGGGAATCAGCTCTTTATCAACAAACTCATGAATCATTTCCAAAATGATCTGCATTTTTTCCGAGATTGAAAAATCCATGGCAACTCCTTGATTGGGGTTATGAGAGTATTTTAAGACCTGGTTTGATGAATAATTTTTGAAATTCTAAAACGTTTAATCGATGTATTTTGTATTTCTGACAGCCGTCGGATCTGGTCAATACCTTGAATTGAATTCATCTTTCTGCCTGCTGAGATCTATGTCAAGAAAAATCGAGCAATCGCTCGATTTTTCTTGACAACTCTTATCATTTCAATGATAACAACACCAGAAACTGACTGAAATTTGTTAATTCAAAACAAAAATATCCGGATGATAGATCACCTATGAAGATATTGGTTTGCGTTAAAGAGGTTCCGGATTTAGGACCCGACACTGAGATTCAGATCGATGAATCCACTGGATGGATAAAAGAAGAGGATTCCTCCCGTTATATGCTGAATCGCTTTGATGAATTCGCTGTGGAAGAAGCCATGAGAATTAAAGAAACACTTCCGAATGCAACCGTTGACGCCCTAACCGTGGGACAGGAAAGATCTCAAACTGTTGTTCGGCGGGCAATGGGTATGGGTGCAGATCATGGCATACACATTTTGGATGAATCAAAAGGCTATTTAGATCCTTTTTATATTGCAGACTTGGTCTGCAAGGTGGCGGTCCAAAAAGAATATGACCTGATTCTAACGGGAGTCATGGCCGAAGATACGCAACAGGGGCAAACAGGTCCCATGATTGCCGAACTACTAAAAATTCCTATGTCCACATCGGTTGTTCAGACTAGGATCTGTACTGACAAGCAATCCATTCAAATAGAAAAAGAAGTAGAGGGTGGCAAGAGAGAGGTTTGGAAATTAAGCCTGCCCTGTTTGCTGACTATTCAGTCCGGCATCAATCAACCACGTTATCCCGCCCTCTCCAAAGTACTCAGGGCAAAAAAAGCGGAACTGGAAAGATATTGTGCCCAGGATTTATCATCAATTTCTACAAACCAGTCGGTGAAAAAAATCAGGTTTCCGAACAAGCAGCGAACAGGACGGTTTTTGAAAGGCTCTCCTCAAGACAAGGCCAGGGAACTGGTGGACTTGCTAACGGAAAAATCACTTTTTAAGTGAAAATCATGAAACGATGCATTCTATTAATAGATCATGAGCAAGGCAGGATAACATCCGCTTCATATGAACTGTTGTCTGTAGTTGGTGAACTGGCAAAACTTGAAAACATTGATGC
>JAKSDL010000776.1 GCA_022360105.1 Pseudomonadota bacterium | reverse complement strand
CCCCTGTTCACAAAAGATTTTGTTATCTGTTGGATATAGATATCTTCGCTTTTTTCATAGTAGGGGGCCGGTACGAGGACAAATGTATAATCTCCGTTTCGTTTGGCTTTAACTTGAGTTCCGTAAGCAGCTGCTTTATTGGAAGGTCCTTGCCACATAATCGATTGCAGGCCTGAAAGCAGATTTACTTTTTTCCCTTTGTGGATGTAAAAAAACTCAAGTGGTTTTCCCATATTCATTACATGACCGTTCTCCAGCGGATGACCAAAAACCAACCGCATATCCATTGTGGTTGGTTTTTCGAGATTTACTGCCTCGGTATAAAGTAACTGAAAATGAGCGAACGCGTGATTGGGAATCGCAAAAAAGACCACAAGGGTTGCCAGTAAAACAGTTCTTTTTAATTTCATAGTACCCCTTTCATTAGAAAGTTGATTGATTATTCCGGATTGATACCAGTCGAATCCGGATGATGTAGTCACAAATCAACCGTCAAATGCCAAGAGAGGGAATTCAGAATTCCGGTTTAATGCACTGGTAACAAAGTCGAAGTCGTATTAAGAACGAAACATCAAACAATTGTACCTGTGTACTAAAAATCCGTTGTTTGAAGAGGCAAAACAAAGCTGAATCTATCATTAAAGATAATTAAAGTGGAATTCGAATTGCTGATATTCGAATTAACTTCTACCTTCCCTCCGAAGGATCTGCAAAGTCGACTATCAGGCAGGTTTCCTGGCTTGTGTCCCATTATCTTCCAACCTTCCCGAAAATCAGATTTCAGTGGTATTCTGGAATGGTCTTGACACTTACAGTTACGGGGCAGCATCGGATTCACACCGATTTCCCTTTTAACTCTCAACACGAGCACCTGATACCAAGCACCCTAATCGAACAAACCGATTAAAGTCAAGTGATAATAGTAATGGAGGACGTCAATGGCAGACATGGTTGTAAAGCTGAAATTTGAGGCATGTGAACAGGATTCAACCAAAAAAGAAATCAATATTTATTTATACATTTTCACCGGGAACTACGGCGTGATTGCTGTCAGCATCCTGGATTTGGAAGATTGACAGACATTGGCAGGTAGTTTGTGAAAAAGTGCCTAAAAAATCACCCGGGATACCTCAACCAAAGAAAAAAAGGTCAAGACAAAAAAGGAGCGCATTCTTTTTTTCGAATTTGAGCTACAAGCCTCATCCTGACAAACCTGTTCCGATTTAATCGGGCACGGACGAGAACAGAGAATTCAAAAGTGCCTTACCAGTCGATACTGACT
>JAKSDL010000577.1 GCA_022360105.1 Pseudomonadota bacterium | reverse complement strand
GACATAACCATCAGCTTGCACCAGCGCACCGGTTGCTCCGTACGTTTCCCGGTCAGATCCTGCAATCATCGCCATGTTTAACGGACCCATCTCCATTTTTTCAAAGCTGACACCGAATACTTCCGAGTAAAATGCTATGGCCTTCTCTAAATCTTTGGTTGGAATCTCAAACCAATTAACCGGATTTGCCATGATTCTCCTTTGGGTAGGGTTAATGAAATCAAATTAATTTATAGTTTCACTGTATGATTTAAAGGCAAAACCCAAAACCTGCAAAAAGGACAAAGATGCCGGTGGTTTGGGACAAATCGCAGTTCATGATTTAGGTATTGAAATCAAAAATGAATAGTGTTATCAAAAATGAACAATGTTCATTTTATAGATTATTGTTCATTCAAATCAAACAGGGAGGAGGGTTATGTACGATTTTTTGTTGTCACCAGAGGTTAAGGAACTAAAACAGGAAGTTCGAGAATTTGTCAGGGAAGAGATCTCCAGTGACTATTTAAGACAAATGGATAACGACGAAATCGTTTATCCTCATGAATTTGTTCAGAAACTGGCTGAAAGAAATCTGCGAGGCATCAGATTTCCCAAGGAATATGGTGGCAGGGGCATGAACTGGGTCGCTGAAATGGCTGCTTTTGAGGAAATCGGTTGTCTGGGAATGGCCCTGGGGTGTGCTTTCGCCATGCCTTCTATTGTGGGAGAAGCGATCAATGTCTTTGGTACGGAAGAGCAAAAACAGGCATACCTTAAACCGTATCTGGAAGGAAAACTGGTCTCCGCAGAAGCTTTAACCGAACCCAGGGGAGGATCGGATTTTTTTGGTGCGACCACCAAGGCAGTGTTGGAAGGCGATCATTTTATTGTCAACGGACAGAAACGCTTTGTGGTTGGTGCTGAAGGGGCGGATTTCTTTGTGGTTTATTGCCGTACCAATTTCGATCCGGATGCTCATAAATATAATAAAATCAGTTTATTGATTATCGATAAGGGACCGGGAGTGGAAGCCGAGTACCTTTATGACCTGATGGGTTGTCGGGGCGGTGGTACCGGTCGGCTGGTATTCAGGGATGTGAAGGTACCAAAAGAAAATCTGGTTGGCGAATTGCACGGTGGTGCGTTGATCTTTAATCAAATGATGATTCCCGAAAGGATGACATCGGCCGGGGGATGCCTTGGTATCTGGGGCGCATTGGATCTGGCGTTGCGCTACTCGGACAAACGGGTTGCCTTTGGTCAGAAAATCAGAAAATTCCAGGCGGTCAATTTTAACATTGCCGATTCAATCACGGAACTGGATGCTGCTCGTGGGCTGGCTTATATTGCAGCACAAGCAGTTGATAACAATGCTCCCAACGCTCGCAGACTGGTAAGCGAAGCAAAACGTTATGCTACTGAAATGGCCTGGAAGGTCGTCAACAACGCCATGCAGGTGATGGGAGGCATTGGCTACACCAAAGTCTATCCCGTTGAACGGGCGTTACGGGACACGAGGTTGGGTCTGATCTGGACGGGAACCAGTGAAATCATGAACTTGCTGATTCAGCACGACTACTACCAGGAAGTGCTGGATGAGGCCTATGACCGCAGAAAAATGGAGCAAGATGCCATGAAACCGGACGACTCGGAACGTTGCTTCACAGACGAAGACATGTGGGAAGTCCACAACGGTTAGGATTTGGAGTATGATGGGGAATAGAGTTACCCCATCATACCTTTCAAACAGTCCGAGTTTACCCAATATGAAACTGTCGGCAAAGCCGACACAACTCGTAAATCTAAAATCTTCGATCTAAAATTCAAAATTTCCTGAGTTACCCATCCTGCAATTTGACACAAAAAGATCATGACAACCCTAAAAGACCTCAAGGAAAAAGAAAAAGAAGCCAGAAAAAACCTGATAATCACAGCTGCCCAGGAACTGTTTGCTGAGTCCGATTTCAGAAAGGTAACGGCCAGGGAAATTGCCAGAAAGGCAGGAGTCAGTCCGGGGACGATCTATCGATATTACAAAAACATGGATGACCTCTTTGTGGATATTTTTCTGATTCATGTTACGGAAATCAGTCGTTTGATCGATTTGGAATTTGAAAACAACCATTCATGTTCGGTGCTTCGTTTTTGTGAGATTCAGGTCGAGTATCTCAACGAGCATATGGCGTTTTATCAGATGATGTCCCATTTTATGCTCGCCGGCAGCCTTCCTTCCGAGACCGCAACAAGACTGAATCCTATCTTACGAAAGCTTTTAGACCTTTTGGAGACAGCCCTGGTGGAGTCCGGTATAACCGATGATGTCCGCTTGCATGCGCATGCTCTTTTTTCAAGTTTAAATGGCACGATGATCTCATACGCTCGTTATCCCGGGAGGGATCTGGCAGAAATTAAGCAGCATACCATGACACTTGCCCGCATCATAGCCGCTCGATTTAGCCATTCGTGATTGCAGAGTGGGTATTAAGCCCATTCGAAGCTGCAAAACTAGTTTCTCACAAGCAGCGCTAATAGACTTTTACCAAATGTCACACTTGTCACCCCGGATACCCGGTCAAGCTGAGCATAAGCTCGATCCGGGGGTCATTAATTATTTCAGTTAGTTGCAAATGGATTCCGGGTCATGAGATGCGAAGCTGGCAGCATCGACCGGAATGACGCAGGGACGTTCAATTGATTGTAGCAGGGCCGTTCATCTGTTCCGGCGACAAATTCTAATTGACTGAGTATCTCCTTACATTCCATGATGTTGCAATCGATGGATTGAATCAAAGGATTACTTGTTCCTACGTTCCCAAAACAAAAAAGCCGGAGGTATTCATGAAGTATCTGTTCTCCCTGATGGTGATTCCCTTTTTGTTTTTCTCGGCACCTACTCAGCTTTCGGCGGTGCAATATGATCACACGATCGAATTGGATCGCATGAGTTTTGCCTGGAAACTGGATGGAAAAAACATTCATATTCAGTTAAAAGCCAAAACCAAAGGATGGGTAGCTGTGGGGTTTAATCCCAAAAAGGCTATGCAGGGAGCGAATTTTATTATTGGTTATGTTAAACGACGCAAGGTGAAGATTCAGGATGAATACGGGATAAGACTAAATGATCACATACGTGACGTACTCAACCAGGGCGAGAACAATATTTCAAACGTCACTGGCAAGGAATCCAGGGGAGTGACGACAATTTCGTTCACCATTCCTTTAAATTCGGGAGATGAGAGTGATACCAAAATCGATCCCAATTCCATGAATAAAGTGCTGTTGGCTTTTGGACCTGCAAAGGACGATTTTCACACCAAGCATGTTTTTAGAACAGCACTGAATGTAAATCTAAAAACCGGGGCTTACAATCAATAATCTTAAAAAATTATAATCGTCGATACTTCCCTTCTTCAAAGACGATCAATCCTTTCTTAATCAATCGCTCAGCATGTTTTTTCATGCTGACGCGTTCGATCATTTCAAATTCCGGAACAGGCTCGACCGGTTTTCCATAAACGATCCACGCTTTGCCAATTTCTTCAATCGATTTTGGGCTGTTTAAAAAATCATATAACTTGTCTTCACGGCGTTGTATCACTGCAAGATAATCGTCCCAGGCTTGTTCGGGAACCTCGGTGAAGATTCCGGCTTCATGGCCTGTAATCCAGGTTTTAGCCGGAATGGATCGCAGTTTTTGAACGGTTTTAACGATCTGGTCAATATTGGAATAACGATCGCCATACCAGGGGCCAAACTTTGTTAGATCGTTATCGCCAATGAATAGAATTTCCGGTTCACGAAAATAAAAAGCCAGGTTTCCCGGGCTGTGCCCCGGGGCATGAATAATCTCCACCGTAACACTGCCCAGGTCAACCAGCTGTCCGTCTTGCAGGTATTCGCTTGCTGACCTGGGTTTAAAGTTGAAGAGCTCGACTAGAATCTTTTTCCATTGATCGATAATGGGATCATCCCTGCCTGGTTCAAGATCATACCATGCTGTATAGATGCTAAT
>JAKSDL010000205.1 GCA_022360105.1 Pseudomonadota bacterium | reverse complement strand
ATGGTACTACAGCCGGTGGAAAACACTTAATTACCAAAACCAAACAACGTTTTGCCATGACCGGGGTTGCTTTTAATTATGTGACTGGTAACTACCTGTTTAAAGGCGAGTTGGGCAGAAAAGCACCTCAATCCTTTAATGATGCGGCATATCAAATTGTGAAAAGGGATGTTTCCGATGTGGCGCTGGGACTGGAATACTCGCCGGGTGGGAGTTACACTTTGGGGATGGAAGCCGTGAACAGTCATATCCATGACTGGAATGAAGAATTGGTCGGGACCGATGAAAATACCCGGTCGCTGGTGATCAGCTGGAGTGATACGTTTTTGAACGAAGATCTTTCCATCGACTGGTCCACCAGTTATACCGAGCCCAGGATCGCATTTTTTCACTCACTGCGAAGTTCCTATAAATGGAACGATCATATTACCTACGAATTGGAAGGCTTCTATCCTGATATTGCCGATGAGGATAACAGCTATTGGATCTATCGCAATGAAAAGCGGATTACCTTAAAGGCTCAACTACAATTCTAAGGAGACTGATGGCCGGAAGCTCTCTTTTCTCCAGGGTCGGTTTTCCAGAACATTCGGCCAGGGCTTTGGTGTTTGGTGAGAAGTCGCCAGGTAGACATCGTGCCCTGTCTCTTTTCCAATGGAAAGGGCCAGCTGGCACTGGCCTTTTTTATGTTTTTTTTGTTCTGGGGAGCAGGTAAGTAAAGGCAATGGCAATAGCCACGGCGATGAGAAACCAGGTAAAGGCGCTTTCCGGTGATCCGCCACGGCCCGGATCTGCCAGCCATCCGCCAATAAACGGAGAAATTCCCGCAACACACCAGGCAAAACCCATTAGCAAGCCTGATACAGTCCTTGTGTGCTTGGGCATTAGCCTGCTTCCATAGGTCACACCAACAACATTACAGGTGCTGCCGGAAAATCCCAGAAAAAACAGCAACAAGGCTATGGCAAGGTTGCTTTCAGATTCAAATGTTGCAGTCAGGGGGAGTAGAATTGCCAGGGCGGTCAGTCCTCCCAGCATTACCTGTCGTGGTCCGTATTTGTCTGCCAGGTGCCCGGCAGGCAGCAATCCTGCACAGCCACCCAAAACCATTACCAAGTGACCTCCTCCATATACCATCCAGGTTGACGCTTTCTTTCCCAGAAGCAGTTCAGGCAGCAAAAAAACCTGAACCATGTTGATACCGGCAGCGCAGACCATGACAATGTAAAGATAGGTAAGAGGTCGTCGAAACCCTTTGGTTGCAGACCAAAAACTGATTTGCAGTTCAGTTTGTTTCTTTGCGGGGGGTGAGAACAATAAAAGCATGCCAATGGCAAATACCGCCATCACAATCATGATTGCAGGTTTTCCATCAGTGGCGAAGTAAATTTTGGTGAACAGCAGCTGTGAAAAGGCGTACCCGACAAATCCACCGGAAAGAAAAAGAGCTGTGAGCTTGCCTACTTTTCTCGCGGAAAGACTACTGGCTGTTCCTGTTCCGCTGGGATGGTAAGCCGATGAGCCCAGAAAGGTCAGCATAATCAGCAAGCCCATCAGCCAGTAATTGGCATTATCAATATAGGGTATCAGCAACACAGCCGCTGCTGCAAGCACACCGAAACATAACAAGAAACGGCTCCAGCCCTTGTCACCTAAATATCCGAAGAAAATCTGCAAACTATTTCCAACAAAACCTCCAATAGATACAATCAATCCGGCTTTCACCAGGTCCAGATTTGCCAGGGTCTTATAAATCGGCCAAATACCTGTAAAGCTGTCCACAGTAAAATGTCCGAGCCATAAAGCAACAAGCACTGCGTATGTTCGATTTTTGGAAAAAGCACCATCACTGGCAATAGCTACGTTTGTCATCGTCTCCTCTTCACTTTTCTCTGGCTGATTTGAATAAAAGTGTGTACTTTTTAAAAAAACGTAGCACTGTTTTAGTATCAATAATAGATAATATTTTTTAACAACTTTGTTTTTATATGTGAACAATGAGTAAATGGGAAGGATTTGAAGAACTGGTGCAAATTGTTGATTGTGGCAGTTTTTCACGGGCTGCGGACGTAATGGGCGTCTCGAAATCACATATCAGTCAGAAGATCAGTCGTCTTGAGGACAGATTAGGAGCCAGGTTACTGAATAGAACAACAAGAAGATTGTCACTTACCCAAATTGGTGACGCTTATTATCGCAGGTGTTCCAAAATAGTTGCCGAATTGGAAGAAGCTGAATCGGAGGTGACCCAGCTCCAGGCGGAACCGCGGGGTGTTATAAAAATAGATTGCGTCAGCGGACCACTGGGTGAACGGTTTTTTGCCAAGGCATTTGCGGTGTTTCTGAGCAAGTATCCTTTGTTAAGTCTGGATTTACGCTATCACAAACACATCGATCTTAAAGAGGATGGTTTTGATCTGGCCATTGGTCTTCGACCGTCCGATTCCAATTTTATGACCCGGCGGGTAACCCACGTGCACTTTCATATTTGTGCCAGCCCCGAATATTTTGAACACCATTCCGTGCCTCAAAAACCGGAGGATTTACTGGAGCATAATTGTCTGATTGGCGATTCCAATATCTGGCAGTTTAAAAAAGGTAAAAAAGAGATTGAAATCAAAGTTCACGGAAACTGGTATGCAAACAGCTCAATTTGTAACCTGGAATCAGCCCGGGCCGGACTTGGTATAGCGAGACTGGCGACGTTTATGGGGTATCGGGCTTTCAAGGAAAAACAATTGATTCCTGTTTTGGAGGAATGGAAGGTTAAACACTCCGATGTCTGGCTGGTCTATCCTCAAAAGAGATTCCAATCTGCCAAAGTTCGGCTATTGATTGATCACCTCATGAGTTATTTTAATCCTGAGCCCCCCTGGAGGCAGTTATCTTCCTGGTAACGTTAAGGGCCGATCTTCTCAATTTTTACGGAAACAGCGTTAAGGACGGCATTGCCTGAAACCGGATCTACTTGATTATGATCGGTTAAATCGTTCATACTGACCCCTGCATGTTGACTGGCCACTTTTTGATTGGTGCCGGGACGGTGATGTCCCCATCCATGAGGCAAGCAAACGACTCCCCGCATGATATCATCTGTAATCAGCACTGTTGTTTCTAAAGCTCCAGTCGCTGATATGACATTGACTGTTTCCCTGTCCCGGATATTCAAATGCTCGGCATCGGCGGGATGCAATAGAAGCCGGCAGCGGTCTTTCCCTTTTAAAAGCCTGGGACAATTATGAAGCCAGGAATTTGCATCAAACAAATGCCTTCTACCGATCAGCAGAAACGATTCATCTGGGGAAGATACCCGGGAGAGTTCTTCATTTACCCTGGGAATATCTTTAAGGAATACATCCGGGGCACAGTTTATTTTCTTATCTTCTGTTGCCAATCGATCCGGAAGAGATGGTTTTAAAGGTCCCAGGTCCAGGCCATGGGGATGCTTTTTTAACACTTCCAGTGAAAGTGACAGCTCATGCCCGGCTTGAGCGCTGTATGGACCGGATTGCAGCATGAAATCAAGCATTTGATCCGGTGAAGCGTCTTGACGCGGCTGCACGTCCAGCTTGTTGGCAAGCCGCTTTCCCAGTTCCGTATAGATTTCCCAATCGTGATAAGCTCCTTCCGCTTTGTTAAACAAAGGCGCACTGTATTTGGCCACATTGCGGATAGCCAATGCGTTGAAAGCTATATCATAATGATCATGTTCCAGGGTGAAAGTGGGAGGCAGAATGATATCTGCAAAGCGGGTGGTTTCGTTGATGTAAAAATCGAGTGAAACCATGAAATCCAGGCTTGAAAGTGCCTTCTCCAGCGCGGTTCCGTTCTGTGCCGTCAGTACCGGATTGGCAGCAGCGGTGAATAGGGCTTTGATTTGGCCTTCCCCTTCGGTTCTTATTTCTTCAATCAGTGCCGCGGTCGGTAGTTCTCCTCCAAATTCCGGCAATTGATTGACTCTGGAATGCCATCTGGCGTAGTGACCAGGCTTTGAACCAAACCCGCCGATGGTGTCAAAAGCCGGATGTGTGAATAGAACTCCGCCCGGTTTGTCCAGGTTAGAGGTGACGATATTGATTAATTGGATCAACCATTGGCAAAGTGCACCAAATCGCTGGACGGATACTCCCATGCGTCCATAGCATACCGCTTTTTCCGCGTTAATGAATTCAGAGGCGATTCTGTGAATGTCGGCTGCTGAAACTTCAGTGATCGGTTCGGCTTTTTCAGGTGTAAACGCTGATACAGCATTTCTGATCTTGTCCAGATCTTTGCAATATTCTGATATAGCTGGTGATAAGGGATTGATTTTTTCCAGGATGGAGTTTAATAAAGCCAGCAGAAACCAGGCATCAGTTCCTGGTTTGATGAAATGATGCTCGGTGGCTATTTTTGCGGTTTCCGTCCTTCTTGGGTCGATAACGATCAGTTTGCCACCTCTTTTGCCAATCGCTTTCAATCTGTTTTTAGCATTAGGCAATGTCATCAGGCTTCCGTTGGAAGCAACCGGATTGCCGCCGATCATCAGGAAAAAATCTGTCTGTTCCACATCAGGGATCGGGATCAACATTTGATGACCGTACATTTTGTAGCTTACCAGGTGGTGTGGCAGCTGATCCAGAGATGTGGCAGAAAAGCGGTTTTTCGATTTTATCAATCCCAGAAAATGGCCTACATGGGTCATCATCCCATAATTATGCACACTTGGATTGCCCAGGTAAGAACCGATGCTATCGGGGCCATGATGTGAGCGAATAGCGGCAAACCGATCTGCTACGGTGTCCAGGGCCTCTTCCCATGAGATCTCATGCCACTTGTCCCCGGAACGTTTGACTGGTTTGCGCAGGCGATCCGGATCATAATACACATCTTTTAAAACCAGGGCCTTCGGGCAGAAATGACCTTGGCTGAAGGGATCGTTTTTGTCCCCTTTGATTGAAATGATCTCGTTGCCGTTGTGGGTTATCTCAATGCCACAAGTCGCCTCACATAGGTGACAGGCGCGATAATGTTTTTCGAGAGAGTTTCCGTTGCTCTCCATGAGCTTCTCCTTGCCTTATCAATCGGGTTTTTTGGACTTCTCTTGTTTTTTCTTTCTATAGGGGGGATGGTCGATGGTGGTTTCGTCCTTGATATGCTCCAGAATGGATTCTAGATTACGTTCATAGATCTCCAGCAATTCAATCGTTTTCATTAAATGGCGCTGCGGTCCTTTAGCTGCTTCCTTTAACACGCTGAGAATCTGTTGCGAGTTTTCGATCATTTTGAGGAATGAACGTTTGTCACGATTCAACGTTTGCTTATGGGTGATTAACACCATGGCCTGCTTCAGAAAAGGAAAGGCATGGATGTCCCCGAACAGATTGCTTTCGTTAAGCCTGTTGTCCCTGATCATGTTGGTGCATCTTTTAAATACCCCGTAAGTGGCATCAAACAGCTTTTTACTGCCGATATCCGAGCCGTCATATTGTGAGACACCCCGCATTAAATCCAGTTGCACGAGGTTCAGGGTGATCATGATTTTTTCTTTGTACAGAGTGGTTTCCGTATTGAGGTTAGGAATGGTTTGAACAATCTTCTCAACCAAAGGGTGCATCATGGGAAAGCGGCTAAAGAAATTGGCATAGGAAACGATGATACTGATTTCATTGATGAAAGTCCTGTCTGCCGACTTGGTTTGGTCAGCTTTTACCTTTTCGTGAAAAACTTTTTTGATATGGTTAAAAGTACAGCCCTTTTGCCCGTGAATACTTCGCTTGATATAAGGATCACGGCTGTAGCGGATCAGTTGTTTGATATCCCTTTTTTCATCTTCAATCAATTGCAGATACTGCGGAAATTCGTACTGCTTGGCATACAGATTTTTTGCAATTTCCTTGATTTCCTTGCTTCCGCTGGCTGATGCCGCTTCATATTCGCCACCCTGAAAAATCCGGAAATGCCTCATATATTCCCGATAGATTGAATGGAACCAGGTGGCATGAAACATACTTAGTCCGCCATTTTCCATCAAAACCAGGGCAACCTTTTTTAAACAATCAAATAAAACATTCTGTTTACCTGTAATTATCCCACTGTTTTTCAGATCGATAAACTTCGTGATTCCTTCCAGTGCTCTGAATGCGTAACTTTGTTCTTCAGATTCTGCAGCTTCCTTTATATGGCCACGAAAGTCCTTCATTTCCTGAATGCTCATCACCCCGAGTTCTGCGATTTCAGACGGATCAATTCTTCGTTTTTTCCCTTTAAATGAATTGTTGAATGACCTGATTTTCTCCCTGGCAGTTTCAATATTATACTTGGATGCCTTTTTACTACCGATAAACGGGGCTCCGGAAAGCAATCGGCCCTTTTTCCCCTTTCTTCGCTTTTTTAAATCAGCTTCAATTTCAGTTTGCTGATTGCTGAAAAAATCCTTATCCGGTACCGATTTCTGGATTTTATGCAATTGTCTGAGAATATCGCTGTCGACTGGCATGGCTTTAATAAATTCTAGTGTATCTGTTCAGCATGATTACCTCCGGTCTGTTCTCATCACGAAGGGCACGAAGCTTTATTCATTGAAGTGACGTCAAACCTAAAAAATCGGTAAAGATTAACCAGGTTTTTTTACTCCCCGGATTTGGCAAAGTCAGTAACAGTGGCGGCAATCCTGCATATGTCTATTCTTTTACTATTTTAGGTCTTTTCCCTGTGATCCCTGTGTCTCTGTGGTGAATAGCCACGTTCTAATACTGCAAAGGCTGAAGAGCAAATAGCTACAATGACGTTTTATACCAACGCCAAATCGAATTGTATACCAATGTCACGGTTTTTTCAGGGTGCAAGGTTAACAATCCTTTTGCCAGACTAAAACTGGTTTAATTATACCAGTTTTTCAGCAGTTGTCATTCGCATAAACAGATTTCGCAGGGCTGACAGTGCCTGT
>JAKSDL010000158.1 GCA_022360105.1 Pseudomonadota bacterium | reverse complement strand
TGAATCCAAGGTAATGAATGCCTATGGCAGGGTTGTAAAGGAAGAAGGTAACCTGGCAGCCCTTAAAGTCATGGATGATGTGTTTGATTTAACCCCGGGAGTCTGGAGAGGAATTACCTCAGTCGAAGGTACGGCCTATTCTTTGAAGGACGAATATCAGCACTTGAATGCCGAAAATAAATTTGATTGCACCCCGCCTTATGAGCCAAGGCCTACTCCGCCAGGGTGCCAGTGTCACCGTATTATGTTGGGAGAAATCCTGCCAACGGACTGCAAGATGTTTAAAACCAAGTGTTCTCCGGAAGACCCGTATGGCCCGTGCATGGTCTCCATTGAAGGCACTTGCCATACCTGGTATCACGGGTTCCATGATATTGAACTCTAGCGATTCGTAAGTAAATCTTGCCAAACCTTATCCTCCTCACATCTTTCCAAATCAGGTTTTACGGAGTTTTTAACAAATTGCTTTTAGCGATCTCCAACGATGGGGAGGTGGAGCACTCCGTTCAAAAAATTATAATATCAATTATATAACTATGAACTCCCCTGCTATCGGGCGTTGTCGAACGAGGTTTTTTTTAAAAAAATTTGCTATTCATCCTCCGCTGTGGTAAAACAGGCATACCTTTTCTAGGCAGGTGCTGGGCAATTGGGCTCCCGGCAGACTTTCAATACTTTAAAACAGGTGAGATATGTCGATAGAAAAATATCAGAAATGGCGGGATCATAAAGGAAGGCTTTTTACACCGGTATCTGTGGATGGTCTGGACCTGATAAGTGATCGCAACCTGAATAAGGGAACTGCATTTACCATGGAGGAAAGAGAGGAATTCCATTTACGGGGATTGATTCCTCCCAATGTCCAAACCCTGGAAGACCAGAAGGTCAGGGTCTATGAGGGTTTCTGCGCAGCTCCATCCGATATTGATAAGTACATATATCTTCGGTCGTTACAGGATAGAAACGAGACCTTGTTCTATAGTTTGATAGAAGAACATATCGAAGAAATGCTGCCAATTATATATATCCCGACCGTGGTGACAGCTTGCTCACAGTTCAGTCATCACTATCAACGGGCCAGGGGGCTATATATCACAAAAGATAATGTAGAGAAGCTACCCGATATGACAAATCACTTTGCTTCGTCGAACATCGAAATGATTGTAGTGACAGACAGCCAGGGAATATCTGGTATGCATGATATAGGTGTCGGCGGTATGGCAATTCCGATTGGTAAATTGTCCTTGTATACCCTGGGATCTGGTTTACATCCATCCTACTGCCTGCCGATTGCCATAGATATCGGTACGGATAATGAAGAACTTCTGGCGGATCCGCTCTATCTTGGAGTTGGTCACAAACGGATCAAAGGAGAAAAATACGACAAATTCCTGGATAAGTTTGTAGAAATAGTTCGCCAGTCATTCCCAAAAGCTATTCTGCAATGGGAGGACTTTGCCAAACATCGAGCTTTTCAAATCCTGGAAAAATACAGGGATAAGCTGCCTTCCTTCAATGATGACATCCAGGGAACTGGTGCAGTAGTGATGGCTGGGGTATTAAATGCCGTCAAAACAAAAAATGAAGATCTTAAAGATCAGAAATTTGTTATTTTCGGTGCAGGTTCCGGTGGTATCGGATTTGCGAGGCAGCTAGTGTTGGAGTTGGAAGCAATGGGCATTAGCAAAGACGAAGCCAGACAGAAAATCTGCCTGTTCGACTCTAAGGGATGCATCCTACAGAATCGACCGGATTTGGAAGATTACAAAAAACCGTTTGCCATGAACCCTTCCCAGCTGGCTAATGTGGATGCTTCTACCGGAAAACCATCCCTGCTTGACGTGATCAAGAGTCTAAAGGCAACGTTTTTGATAGGGATTTCCGGTCAAAAAGATGTTTTTACCGAAGAACATGTGAAAGCGATGATGGAAAACACAGAACGACCGGTGATTTTTCCTCTTACCAATCCAGCTAGCGAATGTGAAGCCAGTCCTGAAGATTTATGCAACTGGACCGATGGCAAGGCAATTGTAGCTCTTGGTAGTGCCTGGGGTGAAATAGAGCATGGAGGCAAATGCTTAAGGGTTGGTGTTGCCAGCAATGCCTTTGTTTTTCCCGGAGTCGGTATGGCTTCCATGATTTCACGACAGCAGGTCTTGACTGACGATATGTTTACCAATGCGGCTCATGCCTTGGCATCGTGTGTCAGTGAAAAGGACCTTAGTGATGGCGCCGTATACCCAAGGCTAAAGGATATCCAAAAAGTAGGTCTGCGTGTGGCAACCGAAATACTTCGCGGTTTAATAAAATCCAATCCTGATCTGGGAATAAAGGAAGAAAATCTTTATGATCTGGTGCAATCAAAGGTTTGGAAACCTATGTACCATCCTTATCGCAGAGTTTAACAATATAGACAGTCTTCTTGATTCCTGTCATTTACTGACAATGAGCTGATGAAGCAGAATAAAAAAAGCTCATTGTCACCTCGCAAAACACTGCTGTTTCAACACTCCGGAGATTTTTATACGAACCGGTCTGACAATTCTATACCAAATGTCATTTCTTTCCTTCTTCTCTCAGCTTAGTTAATAATTCAGTCAGTTTTTTATCTACCCACCTATCTAAAATTATTGCTCTTTTAGTTTTTTTAAATTTTTTATTAAAAAATATTGATTTAATAGTTATTTTTTATTGAACAATCTTGCAATTTTTCAAGTCTCAGATTTTACAATATATTTTGTAAAATTGGTGTGAATTTTTGGGAAATGCCAAGTAAATCAATCAAATCCTTTTTGAGTCGGCCCTTTTTTTTTCTGAATTGTAAAGGATAAAATGGTCTTTTTCTGCATTTGTTGACTTAATCGCCTTGCTGTTTATGTTGGAAAGAACGACCAATAGAAATTATAAAAGATCAATAACTACAAATAGATATACTAAAATGTCAATGTTTTGTTTGATGATCGATCAATGAAAATGAGTAATCCACGCAAAACGATTAATGTTGTCAAAATATTGTCTAAAATCATCTGTTCACCCATCAACACGATGGCAAGACAACAATGATGACTAATTTAGTGATAAAGATCAGTGCCAATGGATAAATATCTTTGAAAGCTTCAATCAAAATTTTTTATTATAACCATCGAACTTGCACAGGCCGATAATAGGCTATACTATAACGGGCTGTACAATACCTTGAATATATATAGTGATCAACAGGGGATCTAACCATGTTATTTCAGTTTTCGAATATATTTATATTTCTAGTCATTGCTGTCGGTTTTGTGTTTGTCACTTTGGTCATAGGAAAACTCCTGAGGCCTGACAATCCGAGTCCCGGGAAAAAGGCAGTCTATGAATGCGGTGAGGAGCCTATTGGAGCCGGCTTTTCACAGTTTAATATGAGATTTTACCTGATTGCATTTGTATTTGTGATCTTTGATGTAGAAATCGCAGTGATGTACCCGGTTACAGTAGTGTTCAAAGAACTGTTGGAGTCTGGCTGGGGATTATTGGCGTTTATAGAAATCGCCATCTTTATACTGATATTACTGGTTGGCTTTATTTATGCCTGGAGTCAGGGTGGTTTGGATTGGGTACGCAGTTTACCTGATGGTGAACCAGAAACAAAGTAACCAAAAATATATAACAAAAGCAATTTGATACGCGGTTGATAAAATAAAATGAAGACATTACACAATAGTTTTGAATCTGATGGCGTTGTCCTAACTACCGTTGATCACGTAATTAACCTGGCACGGGCTAATTCACTCTGGTACCTGTTGTTTGCAACGGCTTGTTGCGGAATTGAACTTATGCAGACAGGTGGGCCCAGGGGAGATTTGGAACGATTTGGCTCGGCCCCCAGGGCGGTACCAAGGCAAGCTGATCTGTTGTTGGTTGCCGGAACTATCACTTTAAAAATGGCAAGCAGGGTAAAAACGTTGTATGATCAAATGCCCGACCCTAAATATGTGATTTCAATGGGCAGTTGCTCCAATTCAGGAGGCTTGTTTCAAGGTAGTTATTCTGTTTTACACGGTGTTGATCGTGTCATTCCTGTCGATGTATATCTCCCCGGATGCCCGCCAAGACCTGAGGCACTTTTATCTGCCCTAATAGACCTGCAGAAAAAGATTAAAAAAGAGAAATACTTAAGAAAAAAATAGGGTCTCTCACATCATTGTCATCCATATATTTAAAGCAAAATCACTAGAACCCTTACAAGGATAAGGAGTAGACGTTGAATACCATAGAGATTTACGAGCTGTTAAAAAAGAACACCAAAGCGGTGATCAGCTTTCAGGAAGAAGAGGGACCGACGGAATCCATTTATGTGCGCTCTGATTTTATACTGGAAGTGATGCAATTTTTGTTTGATCACGAAGACCTGAAGTTTGAGGTTTTAATGAGTCAAACCGCCTTTCATGAAACAGAAAACTCAAAGCTTTTCTGGCATCTATATTTTGATGTCGCACAGGATCAAGATGAAACACATGATCATGAAGAACTCAGGTTGTTCTGGCATTTGTATTCCTACACCCATTGTCATCGCCTTGTGATAGAGTCCAGCGTTCCCAAAAACAAACCGGAAATAGACAGTGTTGTCTCCATCTGGAAAGGAGCGGACTGGCTGGAAAGAGAAACTTACGATTTACTTGGTGTGGAGTTTAAAGGTCATCCTGATCTAAGAAGAATTATGCTTCCGGATGATTGGGAAGGGTTTCCATTACGAAAGGACTACCAGACACCTTCAACGTACCAAAATATTGATAATTCACCTTCGGAAATCACTCGAAGTTTTCAAGGAAAAGGGAAATAAATCATGAGTTCCGCACTAACGACCGAATATTTGACCATCAATATGGGACCCCAGCATCCCTCCACGCATGGGGTGATCCGGTTTATTATTAAAACCGACGGGGAAATTATCCATGAATGTGATCCCGACGTGGGGTATCTGCACAGAAGCATGGAAAAAATTGCCGAACACACCTCCTGGCAGGGGTTTGTTCCCTTCACTGATCGTGTTGATTATGTCTGTGCTATGAATTCCAACCTTGCTTACGCCATGGCGGTTGAAAAACTGATGGGTTTGGAAATTCCAAAACGAGCAGAATATATCAGGGTAATCGTTTCGGAGTTAAACCGGATTTCAAGTCATGCTGTAGCGATCGGCGCGGCAAATATGGATATGGGAGCATTCACTCCTTTTATGCATCTGGTTAGGGAACGTGAGCATGTCAACGATCTTTTGGAAATGATTTGTGGAGCGCGACTTACCTACAATTATATTTGTATCGGCGGTGTCAATTATGATCTTCCGGAAGGCTTTAAAGAGAAAACGGAAGAGTTTCTGGATCGTTTTGAAGTGGTTATGGAGCAGATCAATCGCCTCATTACCTATAATCAGATCTTCATCAAGCGGTTTGCCAATGTGGCGGTTATATCGCCTGAACAAGCCATGAACTATAACCTTGTCGGTCCGAACCTTCGAGGTTCCGGAATCAAATTCGATGTTCGAAAGGCTGAACCATACAGTATTTATCCTGAACTGGATTTTGATGTTCCGGTAGGAGATGGCTGCGAAGGGCAGATAGGTGATTGTTATGATCGATATGTGGTTCGTATAAAAGAACTCAGGGAATCGGTTAAAATTATCAGACAATGTTTAAAGCAAATACCGGAAGGGGAAATCAAGGCTGTTGTTAAAAGTGTGATTAAGCCTCCTAAAGGTCATATTTATTTTCGAACGGAAACACCTCGAGGTGATACCGGCTATTTTATTTACAGTGATGGGAAATCTTCTCCTTATCGATTAAAGATCAGAACCGGATCTTTTACCGGTATGTCTATTATTCCTGAAATTGCCAAAGGCATTTTCATTGCTGATCTGGTAGCAGTGATTGGGTCTATGGATATTGTCGCTCCTGAAATTGATCGATAACAAAATAAAGGTATTTAGACTAAAGGCTTAAAGCTGAAGGTTGATCTTGCACATTTCGGTCTTTAGACTTCTTCCTCTCAGTTGCTAATTAAATGGAAACAAATACTCGATATGGAAAATTTACTAGTTGAATTAGGGTTAGGTGCTTTATCGGCCAAGATAATAGTTTCTGTTATTGTCGGTGTGGTGATTTTGCTTTTGTTTGTAGTCGTTGGCGGAATATTGACCTGGGTGGAGCGACGCGTATCAGGTTTTATGCAATCTCGACTGGGACCTAACAGGGTTGGTCCTGAAGGCTTTTTCCAATGGATAGCTGACGGAATCAAGCTTATATTAAAAGAAGATTTGATTCCGGAAGGGTCAGACAATGTGTTGTTCAGGATAGCACCTTATTTTTGTCTGATTGGCGTATTTTGCACCTTGGTTGTGATGCCTTGGGGAACAGATTTGATCGTGGCAGATCTCAATGTGGGACTGTTTTATTTTATCTCCATTACTTCACTGGTGGTTATAGGTGTATTAATGGCCGGATGGAGTTCAAACAACAAATGGTCACTTCTTGGCGGAATGCGAGCTGCAGCTCAAATCGTCAGTTATGAAATCCCGGTGGGTTTGGGATTGCTGGTACCGATCCTGATTTCCGGTACACTTTCCATGACCGGCATCTTAAATGTACAGGGTTGGTTACCTTGGGAATGGATGCTCTTCAAAAGTCCTTTTACCATCATGTCATTTCTGATTTTCTTCATTGGTTCCCTGGCAGAAGCCAACAGAATCCCATTTGACTTACCTGAGGCAGAATCAGAATTGGTTTCCGGATACTGCACGGAATATTCCGGCTTTCGATATGCGGTTTTTTTCCTTTCGGAATGGGCCAACCTTTTTGTAGTAGGCGCATTTATCTCCGTGATTTTTCTTGGTGGAGGAAACTTGCCCGGATTCATCGCAGGTAGCACGATTTTAAGTGTGTTGCTTTTCTGTTTAAAAACCTTATTTATTGTCTTTGTGATTATCTGGATTCGCTGGACTTTGCCTCGATTCAGAATCGACCAGCTAATGAAGCTTTCCTGGAAATACCTGTTGCCGGCAGCATTTCTTGCTTTCTTCGGACAGGCACTTTACATGCTGCTTACCTGGCAATATGAAACATTTCAATTAGTTGTTGCCGTGTCGATGTTCATGGTATTCCTGGTCGCATTATTTAAATTTTTCAAACGAGTGCGTGTGAACATGAGGGAACAGAATATTCCCGTAAATTCATTACGATCCGTTACTGCGTAAAGTCATTATTTATAGTACTCGAATTCTCAATTTTGCCTCCAAGTGGAAGAGATTGAGCAAACTATCAAAGAGCAGGTAACCATGGGTGGATATTTTAAGAATATAAAAAACGGGTTTCAATCTGTATTTGAAGGAATGAGTGTCACGTTGGCGACTATGTTTGTGCGTCCGGTTACAGTTCAGTATCCGGAAGTCGATATCTCCGACAATGAAACCATCTCAAAAGGTTATAAAGGTTCGTTGATGGGAATGCCGGATAACTATCGCGGTGTTCTTGATCTAGATCTTTCCCTTTGTACTTCCTGTGGACTGTGTGTGAAAGCGTGTCCTATCGATTGTATCATAATCGAAAATGTGAAGTGTGATAAAGAGAAGCTGGCTGATCAGGCCGGCGAACCTGTCCTAAACCGTTTC
Source organism: Pseudomonadota bacterium (assembly GCA_022360105.1). The sequence continues at coordinate 14,723 of JAKSDL010000158.1, read as the reverse complement.
ACTCAAAAGCAGGCGATTAAAACCAGGGCCAACACCCGGTTTGACATCGACAAGGGAAAATGTATGTATTGCGGCCTGTGTGTCATTGCCTGCCCTACCAAAGCAATCTTTCACACTAAAACCTTTGAGATGAACCGCACTTCCCTGGAAGAGCTGGTGTTGACATTTGTTACTGACGAAGAAAAAGAGCGTGTCCAGGCGAGAGCGGCAGAAATTGCCAAGGAAGCTGCAGAGAAAAAAGCAGCTAAGGAAGCCAAGGAAAAGGCAACAAAAGCGAAAGAACAATCAGAAGGAGCAACAGCATGATAGAATTACCCCAGTTATTTTTCTATATTTTCGCTGCCATGGTGCTGGGAGTGGGCTTAATTGTTACATTCTCAACCAACCTTTTGCGAGCAGCCTTTGCCCTGTTTTTTGTCTTGTTTGGAATTGCAGGGTTTTATGTTCTGTTAGGTGGTGATTTTATCGCTATTGTACAGATTCTGGTTTACGCGGGTGGAGTCAATGTGCTGCTGATTTTTGGTACCATGTTGACCGCCGATGTTTCCAGCCCGGGGAAAAGTAATTTGTCATTTCAGGCAATTTTAACTGCTGTCGGGGCAATCGGGTTTTTCGTCCTGGTTTACGGGATTATCAGCTCGACTTCCTGGACTCTCATGCCACTGCAAGAAATGAAACCGACTACCAGCAGTCTGGGTACCTTGCTCTTGAGAGAGTATGTGCTTCCATTTGAAGTGATTTCCTTTTTACTGCTCTCTTCATTGATTGGCGCACTGGTATTGGTAATTAAAGGAGATCAAACATGAGTTTAGAGGGTTATTTAGCTGTATCAGCAGCATTGTTTACATTAGGGATCATCATGTTTGTTTCCCGTAAAAACAGTATTGCCATCCTGATGGGAGTGGAATTGATCTTCAATGCAGCTGCACTGAATTTCGTAGCATTTGCCAGATTCACCCCTTCTCAGGCTTCTCAGCTGGACGGACAAGTCTTTGCCGTATTCATCATCCTGATAGCAGCAGCGGAAGCTGTCGTTGCACTTGCGATTGCGCTGACCGTTTATAAAGAATTTAAGCAGATTCGCGCAGATAAACTGGCTACCTTAAAAGGTTAAAAAAATAGTTTGTAAGCACAGTTAAACAAATTAACCATAAAAAACCTAAACGTATAATGAGTTACATACAAACAATGATTCCCTGGGTCCCGATTCTTCCTTTGTTTGGGGCGATCTTTCTGGGTTTGGCAGGGAAAAGGGTATTTAACAAATTTGGAGAGGATGTAACAGGTATTATCGGTTGTACTGCACCGATTTTATCAGCACTAATTGCTTTTTCATCGTTTTTCGTACTGATCAGTATGGATGTTTCCGAACGAATCGTGCGAATTCCGATGATCGATTGGTTTTCTGTAGCCGATCTTAAAATTGAATGGGCGTTTCGCTACGATCCTTTATCCGCTTTGATGCTCATGATCATTACCGGAATCGGATCGTTGATTCACATCTACGCCATGGGTTACATGCATAAGGATAAGTCATTCTGGCGATTCTTTTCCTACCTGAACCTCTTTGTTGCCTCCATGTTGATGCTGGTTCTAGGCGACAACCTGATTATCATGTTCCTCGGTTGGGAAGGTGTTGGGCTATGTTCTTATCTGCTGATCGGATTCTGGTTTGATGAAGAAGCCAATGCTGTAGCCGGTAAGAAGGCATTCATTACCAATAGAATCGGTGATTTGGGATTTCTGGCCGGTATCTTTCTGGTAATTATGTTCTCTTACCAAACATTCGGCAATGTGGATCTATCTTTTACCCAGTTACAATCACGTATGGGTGAATTGTCCCAGCTAACATTTGCTGGATTCCCACTTTTGGAAGTCATTGGTTTGTGTTTCTTTATCGGTGCCATGGGTAAATCTGCACAAATTCCTTTATATGTTTGGTTACCGGACGCCATGGCAGGACCAACACCCGTTAGTGCCCTGATTCACGCTGCTACTATGGTAACAGCCGGGGTCTACATGATGGGTCGAATGTTCTTCCTGTATACGCTAGCCCCCCACATCTTGATGTTTGTTGCGATCATAGCTGCCCTTACTTGCTTCTTTTCAGCAACCATAGGGATGGCACAATTCGATATTAAGAAAGTTCTGGCATATTCAACGGTTAGTCAGCTCGGATATATGTTCTTGGCAATGGGTGTGGGGGCGTTTAGCGCAGGTATTTTTCATCTCCTGACTCATGCCGCGTTTAAGGCTGCTCTCTTTATGGGATCCGGATCAGTCATCGTGGCGCTGCATCACAAACAGGACATGCGTGAGATGGGAGGCCTGCTAAAGAAAATGCCCGTCACCGGCTGGTCATTTATTGCCGCCACCCTGGCTATTATGGGATTTCCCCTGACTTCCGGATTCTTCAGTAAAGATGAAATTTTATGGAAGGCCTTTATCCAGGGTTCTCCTGCACTTTGGCTGGTGGGATTCACTGCGGCCGGGATTACTTCTTTTTATATGTGGCGATTGGTGTTCATGACCTTTTTTGGCACCCCCCGCATGGATCATCATACCTGGGATCACTGTGAAGAACAGCCTAAGCGAACCGTGGTTCCCATCGCGATTCTGGCAGTTGCAGCCCTGGTGATTGGTTTTCTGAACGTTCCTCATTTCCTGGGTGGCCACAGCAACTTTACACATTACCTTGATCCGGTTGTGCACGACATTGCAGGGTCACCTGCTGAAAACTATGAGAAAATTACTGCTGCTGTCCCTGCAGTTTCAGACGGACATGCGGAGGATCACACCGCACTGGAATGGGGTTTGATGACAGCATCCGTAGCCTGGACTTTCTTTACGGCATTCCTGGCCTACTTCTTCTACATCAAACGACCTGAAGCACGGGCAAACATCATGTCTCTGCTCTCAGCCCAGAAAATCTTCAATGTACTCTATAACAAATACTATGTTGATGAGCTTTATGAAGCTGTGGTGATCACTCCGATCCGCAAATTGTTCGACTTCCTGGCGGCTTTTGATGCCATGATCGTGGATGGTCTGGTGAACCTGGCTGGAGTACTTGGTAAAGCGCTGGGCTTGTTTGCCGGTGTGTTTGACAGTGAAATTGTGGATGGTGCTGTTAACGGTGCCGGCTGGACGGCACAAGCTGGTGGTAAGGGTGCCAGTTTGCTGCAATCAGGCAAAATTCAAACGCTTATCGGTAGTTCGCTGATTCTGTTTCTGGCGATTGTTTTTGTAGTAGTTTTCTTCTTGGTATAACCGACTGATTCGGTTTAATAATCTATTAATTTAGTTTGGTTTACGTTAAATAATTGAGGTTGTGATGAGTCATATTTTGTCGTTGATAGTCTTTATTCCTCTACTTGGTATACCCTTTTTGTGGCTGATGCCAAAAGAAAAAGCAAAATGGGTCGCGTTGATAGCAGTAATAGTCGATTTTATTGTAGCAATTCCTATTTTCACCGGCTTTGATAAAGCAGTCAAAGGAGTGACCAGCGTTGGTGAAATGCAGTTTGTTGAAAAAGTTGATTGGATTCCAAGCCTGGGAATTGAGTATTTTATTGGAGTGGATGGGATTTCTATCACAATGATCCTTTTAACTCTGATCATTGGTGTAATGGCAACCTTGGCTTCCTGGAATATCAAGGTACATCAAAGAGGCTATTTTGCCATGTTCCTGCTGCTGGAAACAGCCATGATAGGTGTGTTTGTAGCTTTGGATTTGATTCTCTTCTATCTCTTCTGGGAAGTGATGCTCTTCCCGATGTATTTCCTGATTGGAATCTGGGGTGGACCAAGAAGAATCTATGCCGCTATTAAATTCTTTCTTTATACCTTGCTGGGAAGTATCGGAATGTTGCTGGCGATCATCGCCATCTGGTACTTTGCTCCAGGCGGACATACCTTCAACATTATTGAGCTTCTGGAAAGAGTTCAGGCAGGTGGTGAATTCACCGGACCGGCGATTTTTGGACTGCCTTTTGTTAAGGTTGTTTTTGTTGCCCTCTTTATTGGGTTTGCTATTAAAGTTCCGATTTTTCCATTCCATACCTGGCTTCCGGACGCTCATGTGGAAGCACCAACAGCGATTTCAGTTATCCTGGCCGGTGTACTTTTGAAAATGGGAACCTACGGTTTTTTAAGAATTAATTTCCCACTGTTTCCTGAAGTATTTGAATGGTTCAGGGACTTCCTGATTTTCCTGGCTGTTGTCAACATCGTGTATGGAGCCCTGTGTGCCTTGGCTCAATCAGACTTCAAAAAGATGATTGCTTACTCATCGGTCAGTCACATGGGATTCGTCATCCTGGGAATTGGAGCGGCAACAACCCAGGGAATCAACGGTGCCGTTTTGCAGATGTTCAACCATGGAACCATCACAGCCATGCTCTTCCTTCTGGTTGGTGTTGTTTATGACAGGGCTCATCACAGGCAGATCGCAGGATTTGGAGGTCTCGCTTCAGTAACTCCCGTTTATGCATCTATAACCAGTCTGGCTTTTATGGCAGCAATTGGTTTGCCTGGATTGAGTGGATTTATCTCAGAATTTTTGATCCTTGCAGGGGCTTTCAAAGTTTATCAAACAGCCACCATAGTTTCCGGTCTTGGGATTATTTTTGGTGCAGGCTATATGCTGTGGGCATACCAGAGAGTTTTCTTCGGCAAGCTGAACGAAAAATACAAGGAATTGCCGGATATGAATGCTGTTGAACTGGCATCCGTGGTTCCATTGATCGTTATTGTGATTTTCCTGGGAATTTTCCCTAGCTACATTATTAGTTACTTTGAAACATCACTGAACTATCTCAGTGCTGTATTGATCGGTTAATAATCCACTTTTTCAAGCCGGGTAGCTGATATGATGTCCGGCTTGATTTAGATAATTTAACTATTGCGAACGTACTAAAATGGTAAATACGTTACATTACTTAAGCTCAATCCCGGCTCATGTGTTAATGGGATGTGCCATACTCTTCTTTTACCTGGGTAGAACCTTGCCGGGTGTTAAAAAGCTGCCGGCCTCAGTATTGTTTTTAGTAATTCTGGTGGTCAGCTTCTTAATGGAAGCGATGGGTAGTGGCTCAAAAGCAATATTTTTTGATCTTCTTCAGGTGGATTCGTTTAGCCGGTTGTATAACCAGATTTTCTTTATTGTGATCGCAGCAACTGTTTTTATGATGCTGTACAACGATGAAATCAAAGAAAAGATCAAGTGGGAAGTATTTGGTTTACTCTCCACTATCTGTTTGGGAATGATGTTGATGACATCATCCTCAAACCTCTTGATGGCAGTACTGGCCATTGAACTGGTGTCCATTCCATCCTATGTTCTGGTGGCGATGAACAGCAAACTTCCTGTATCCAGGGAAGCAGCATTGAAATACATACTTTTCGGATCATTCGCAGCCGGGATTATGCTTTATGGCATGTCGCTGCTTTTTGGATTAACCGGTTCGCTGACATTTGCAGGTACTTGGGAAGCATTGGGTAAATACTCCATTGTCAACAGCCCGATATACTTTCTGGCTATTTTGATGACATTGTCGGGAATGATTTTCAAAATTGCAGCCGTACCTTTCCATTTCTGGTGCCCAGATGCCTATCAGGCCGCTCCGACTCCTGTTACCGCATTTCTTTCAACAGCACCTAAAGTGGCAGGTATTGCATTGTTGATCAGGTTTTTCTCCTATCATGTGACTCTGCAGGCTGAAAATCTCACTATGATTCTGACCATTGTTTCAATAGCGACCATGACTATTGGAAACCTGGCAGCCTTGAAGCAGACAGACATCAAACGATTGTTGGCCTATTCATCCATCTCACACGCAGGATTCCTGTTGATGGGAATTGCCGTGTTGAATCCGGCTGGTCGGGATGCTGTCTTCTTTTATATTCCGGTTTATCTTCTCATGAACCTCGGAGCTTTTATGGCCGTGATTTACCTTAACGGCAGAGAAGGTGATTACCAGATTGATTCATTTACAGGCATGATCAAACAAAAGCCGCTGGCTGTCATAGGATTTACAGTGTGCCTGTTCAGCTTGGCGGGGATACCCCCTTTCGCAGGATTTATTGCCAAGTTTTATCTCTTTAAGGTAGTGATTCAGCAACAGCTCTATCTTTTGGCTGCAATTGCAGGTATCAATTCAGTGATCTCTCTTTATTACTATGTCGGTGTGATCAAGGTGATGATCATAGAATCTGCAGATAAGCCGGCAGCAGCGGAAAAAGTCGGAAACTTTCCTGTGGCATTTGTCACCATATGCGCCATACCCTTAGTTTTCTTCGGCGTATACTGGCAACCATTGCTGAATTGGGTAGAGAAAGTAAAGTTATTAATGTAAGACTAGACAATAATTAATAGATTATCAAAAGCCCGTATTGCAAGATTTGTAATACGGGTTTTTTTGTTTGATCGCTTTGGTTCGATTGCCATCAAATCAAAGGATTGATATGTTTAGAGACGTGCAGGAGATACTTAAACCTCTAAATATAATTCCTTTTATAAACGAAAATGATCGATTCCATAGACAACGTTTCCAATTCACTTCTCACCGACTTTTACCAACTCACCATGGCTTACGGATTCTGGAAATCCGGCATGGAAGAAAAGGAAAGTGTTTTTCACCTGTTTTTCCGCAGAGCTCCTTTTCATGGAAATTATACCATTTCGTGCGGTCTGGAAAATGTGATCAGTTACATAAACACCTTGCAGTTTCATAGTGAGGATTTGGAGTATTTGGAATCGGTAAAAGGAAACGATGGCAGCCCCATGTTTGAGAAGGAGTTTCTGGATTATCTTAGTAAACTTGAGTTTACCTGCAGTATTGACGCAGTTCCGGAAGGTACCATTGTTTTTCCGTTGGAACCTGTGGTCCGCATTCAAGGACCAATCGTACAGTGTCAATTGTTGGAAACTCCTTTGCTGAATCTGATGAATTTTCCGTCGTTGATAGCCACAAAAGCCGCCAGAATCTGCCGGGCAGCACAGGGAGATTCTGTCCTGGAATTTGGTTTGAGAAGAGCACAGGGTGTCGATGGTGCGATGACGGCCAGTCGCTCCGCGTATATTGGTGGCTGCGACGCAACTTCCAACGTTTTGGCAGGTAAACGGTACGGCATTCCGGTGCGAGGAACCATTGCACATAGTTGGGTGATGGCTTTTGCTGATGAAACAGAAGCTTTTCGCACCTATTCCAACGTCATGCCGAACAACTGTGTGTTGCTGGTGGATACTTATTCCACCATTGATGGAGTGAAAAAAGCCATTGAAGTAGGCAAGGAGTTGGAAAATAAAGGTTACAAACTGTCAGGAATTCGTCTGGATTCTGGAGACTTGGCATATTTAAGTATCAAAGCTCGCGAATTGCTTGATAAAAGCGGCTTTGAAAATGTGCGCATTGTGGCAAGTAATGACTTGGATGAAACGATTATTCAGAGTTTAAAAATCCAACAAGCTAAAATCGATACCTGGGGTGTCGGAACCAAACTAATCACAGCTTTCGATCAACCCGCTTTGGATGGAGTTTATAAGCTGTCAGCAATCCGGACTCCAAAAAAAGACTGGGAGTATAAAATCAAAATTTCAGAACAATCTGTTAAGGTCACAACTCCTGGAATCCATCAGGTCAGAAGATATCATCGGGACGGACTCTATCGGGGAGATGTGATTTATGATATCAAAACTGATATGAGCCAGGGCTGTACAATGATCGATCCTTTTGATATCACACGGCAGAAGACTATTGAAACTGATATGGCTTACAAAGACCTGCTGGTGCCCATTTATAAACAAGGAAAGCTGGTTTACGAATCTCCTGGTCTTGAAAAGATAAAAAAGAAGGTTCAGGAAGAGATCAAGTCATTTCACCCAACGGTAACCCGTTTGGTTAATCCTCATACTTACCCGGTGGGAAATGAAAAGTCGCTCAACGAGTTAAAAAACGAATTAACTTTGCAGGCAAGACTTAAAAAACAGGAGCAAAAATGAGAGCATTGTTGTTAGTGGATATTCAGAACGATTTTGCACCTACAGGTGCTTTGCCTGTGCCGGAGGGAGACCAGGTAGTGCCGGTCGTTAATGGCATTCAGGATAAGTTTGACCTTGTTGTTGCTACCCAGGATTGGCATCCCCAGGATCACCAAAGTTTTGCTGTTTACCATGGAAAAAATCCCGGTGAAATGATCATGTTGAATGGGATCGAACAAATTCTCTGGCCGGTCCATTGCGTCCAGGAATCCACTGGAGCTCAGTTTATTGCTGGTTTAAACATGAACAGGGTACAGAAGATTGTGCAAAAAGGATTGGACCCGCAAGTGGACAGCTACAGCGGTTTTTTTGATAACGACCACAAAAGTGCGACAGGACTTGGTGATTTCCTTAAGGAAAAGGGTGTTGAGGAAGTTTATGTGACAGGCCTGGCGTTGGACTATTGTGTAAAATTCACTGCCATGGACTCAAATCAACTGGGATTCAAAACAAAAGTAATCGTGGATGCCACCAGGGCTGTGAATATCAGCGACGGAGACGGTGACAAAGCGATCGATGACATGAAAGCGGCAGGCATTGAGATAGTAGAAAGCAAAGATGTGTGAAAATTGTAGGGTGGATCAAGCGCAACGGATCCACCATTTTAAAATATCTCTCATCACTCGTTATTCACCCCCTTCACTTTAATCTTATACCTTAAAGCTCTCTCACTAATTCCCAGCTCTTTTGCTGCCCTGGTCTGAACCCCGTTGTGTTTTTGAAGTGCCATTTCAATCAGCATCTTTTCCGCTTCTTCCAAAGGCATTAATTCCAGTAAGGGTTTTTCATCCTTTTCTTCTTCCTCGTGTCCCGAAGTGACCGTCATGGGTAGATCCTTGATACTGATGACCTCATCCCTGGCCAACACAATAGCTCTTTCAATAATATTTTCCAATTCACGAATGTTCCCCGGAAAATCATATTTAATCAGGGCTTTTTGAGCCTCCTGGGTAACCCCTTTTATGTTGCGATTGTTCTCTTTGGCAAATTTGCTAATGAAATGTTCGATCAGGGGTACAATATCTTCCCGGCGTTTTCTGAGGGGCGGAATAAAGATAGGCACAACGTTGAGGCGATAATACAAATCATCTCGGATTTCCTTCATGCGAACAGCTTCTTCCAGGTCTTTGTTGGTCGCGGCAATTATCCGTACATCAACCTTTATTGTCTGGTTGCTGCCCACCCGCTCAAATTCCCTTTCCTGAAGAACGCGTAGCAATTTGGTTTGCGTGGTCTGGCTGATTTCTCCGATCTCATCCAGGAAAATAGTGCCGCTATCAGCTTCTTCGAATTTTCCTTTACGATCGGTTATAGCACCGGTAAACGAACCTTTTACATGACCGAATAGTTCCGATTCAAGCAACGACTCAGGCAACGCCGCACAACTGACTTTCACAAAAGGTTTATCCTTTCGTTCGCTGGCAAAATGCAGTGCCATGGCAATCAGTTCTTTACCTGTTCCTGATTCCCCCCTCAGGATTACGGTGGCGTTAGAACTGGCAACACGCTGCACCATACTCATTACTTCGTTTAAACCGCTACTGTTTCCAACGATATTTTCAAACCGAAAACGTTCCTGCAAGATGTCTTTCAATTGCCTGTTTTCAACCAGCAGATTTCTGTTTTCGATGCATTTGTCGATCAACAATAGAAGTTCTTTTAAATCGATAGGTTTGGTTAGATAATCGGATGCCCCTGATTTCATAATCTGCACAGCTGTTTCTATCTTGCCATAGGCTGAGATCATAATGATGGCAACGACAGGATCGATCTCTCTTACCTTTTGAATCAGTTCCAGGCCATTCATTTTCGGCATGCGGTAATCCGCGATCATCAGGTCGTATTCTTTCTCACGAATTAGTTCAACCGCCGTTTCCGGGTCATGTTCGGCTGTTACGTCAAATCCCTTCTTTTTTAAGAATCCTTGAAGTGTTTCAGTGGTCGAGATCTCATCATCGACAATCAGAATTTTCGGTTTCATAGCGAAGTTATTTGATAGTGTCGTTAAACCTTCTTGGTTAATGTGACAGACAGTGGTTCCTGCCACCAGCCTCTTTATAAATAGTCGCCTGTTCTGAAAGAACAAAGTATGTGCAGTGTAGCATGTTTTTAGGTCTGTGAATACAATGCCAATATCAGACCGTCGGTGTTTAATACAAGGTTCTTTGAAGGGGCTAATCGTATTATTATTGTTGGTTTGTTGTGCCTGTTTTTATCAATTAGAAATCCAAGACTGGTAATGAAATAGAGACGGTAATTCCGCTGCCTGCGTTTGGTAAAAGTTCAATGTTACCTTCATGAGCTTGAATAATTTTGCGGCAGATATAAAGCCCCAGCCCTGTGCCTGTCTTTTTAGTGGTAAAATAGATATCGAAAATGTGATTCAGATTTTTCTTATCGATGCCGGTTCCGTTATCTTTGATATTTAACAGCCACTTGCTTTTGTCTTTGCTGAAATGTGATTCGATCGTTATGGGATCGTATTTGCCGGATGCATCCAAAGCATTTCTCACCACGTTTATTAGCACCTGTGTGAGTTTTTCTCTGTCACCAAGAAAAGTTGCTTCTTTATTTGATATTTCGGTTACAAGGTTGATCCCTTTTTCATAAGCTTCAGCATGTGAAAATTCAAGGGTTTCTTCGATGAACTCACCAATATTGAACACGGATTTTTTAGGTTTAAACGGTTTGGCGAAGTCTAAGAAATCGGTGATGATTAAATTGATACGGTCAACTTCCCTTTTCATTAGATCCGTCAGCTGATTGTATTCCTCAAGGTCATCCTCCTCTTTTGGAGTAAACTCCAATTGCAATCGCTGAATAGTGATGGATACACTGTTTAAGGGATTTCTCACTTCATGGGCTACACCGGCGGTAAGATTGGCCAAGGAAGCAAGTTTTTCATTTTCTCGAATCCGCCGTTCCATGGATTCTATCTTGTCAAGATTTCGTCGACTCAATCTTACGGCAACTCCTGCTGCGACAATGGCAATAACCATCACCACACTGCTGTTTAATGCAACATTCTTAAATGTATTCTCGTAAATCTTGTCAATTCGGGTAATTGGGTAGGCAATTTTTAGGATTCCCCTGTTTTCAGGGGTGAAGTTCATGGGATGGATAATCTTCATGATATCTTCATCACTATCCCTGAAAAAGTAAGAAACACCCGATTTCAATACATCCAGAGACTCAATGTCCTCTTCAGGGATACCAACACGCAATGGATCCGAGTCCGCCACGATTTTGAACTGATCATTAATAAAACTGATGTAATCCACCACATTTCTGTTTTCCAGGGATGCAATGAGAATCTGCAATCCAATTTGTGTTTTGACAGCAACTTTTTTGGACGGGGCAAACGAAACTTTGATGGTTCCCTGGCTATTGTGTCGATCGAAAAGCAGGGACTCGATCTTGGAATTGTCTTTTTCTGTTTCTGTGCGTATTTCTTTGTGAATAATATTGCTATTTTCGTCTCTCACAATGATCGAATGTAGGCCTTCATTTTCCAAAATTTCTGCTAAGTCAGGTTGATCGGATGACAGCGATTCCGAGGCCTCAACTTTAGCAACGATCTTTTTGAGATGTCTTCTGATCTGGTGATTATTAAGTTTGACAGAAGCAATGCTTTGCTGGGCACTGACAGCAATCGATTTGACGATCAGCTCGCCCTGTTTCCAGTAGATTTCGATCAGGTTGGAACGGGTACGATCGATGAGAAAGTACGAATTACCTATCAGGATGATGAGGACTGCGGAGAGGAAAAATCCAACATAAATATAAATTACCGAACCCTTTTTTTTCATGCAGTAAAACAAGAACGTGAGCAGTGATTTGGAAATAGGGGCTTGTCAGCCAATAGATCGTTTCGCCACTACCATAGTAAATGACTGCTGAAATGTCTAATCGGTATTGAAAATATAGCTATAATTAAAATAAGGAGTTGATTGGCTTGTTGAGAGAATTTGAAATGAGTAATAAACAGAAATATGAATACAAAAGTTATTATTTATCAAATATTTACGCCAATAACAAGCATAACTAAAGGTTGTTTCCCTGCCGGTCTGATTCCATGTACGCCTGTATTTTTGTTGAAAAAGCAGATATCTCCCGGTCCTACTTCATGTTCACGGCCATCTTCCGAGTAAATACCCGTTCCCTCTTTTATAACAAACAATTCTTCCCGACTGTCTTCATGTCCATGGATGCCAATTGTGGAGCCGGGAGGAATAGTGGTTTCATGGAAAAACCGAAACCCTGTGGATTCTTTGTTGAAGATTTTTTCCAATGAAAACACACTTCCAACGCCATCATGACAGTTATTAATCTCTATTTGGTCCAGCTGAGTCTTCTTAAATAGCATTTTTAGCAATCGTTGTAGGAATTATGTAGAATAATCTTCAGGATTTCAAAGTATTAGGGCAGAAAGACAGCAGAACACTTTTTATATAGAAAAAGTGTTTAATCCATCGCGACTCACGGTGTTACCTCATGCCGGATACCCAGTCAAGTTGTGCACAGGCTTGATCCGGCATCTAAAACCAATTTGCCAGAAACGCCTTTTTTGGTTTCGGGTCATGAAATGAGAGGCTCGCAGCATGAACCGCGTGACTTGCAGTTAAAAACAGAATGACATGAGGATACTCCGCAGTTAGCTACGGAGCAGTTCATTTGTTCCTGTTGTTTAAGACATTGCAATACAAACTATTTGACCGGGATGGCAATAAACATTTCCCTTCCGTTTCTGTTAACCAGGAGATAGACAGGGCGCGAAGTTTTCTCTGCTTGGGTCATGACTTGAAAAAAATCATCCACAACTTTGAGCTTTTTATTGTTCGCCTCAACAATGACATCCCCACGACGGATTCCTTTGTCCCATGCGACTCCGGATTGATCGACTTCATAAACCAACAACCCGTGGTCTTCTTGGAATTCAGGATAAGGCTTGTTGTTGGGAGTAATCTCCACCAGGCGCATGCCAAACTTGCTCTTATTTGTTTGTAACTGGGCGGTTTCTTCAGTGGGGCGTTTGCCGACTTGTACTGTCTTTTTCAGAAACTTTCCCCGTCTGAAAACTTCTACAGACACTTTTGTTCCGGGAGCAGTTTCCGCTACTTTTTGCTGCAGATCATTCACTCGCTCCAATTTTCGACCATTGAACTTTACAATGACATCGCCTTGTTGAAGTCCGGCTTTTTTAGCAGGGGAATCATCTCCAATTGAGGTCAATACAACACCTTTCATACCCTTTGGTAAACCGAAAGATTCTGCCAGTTCGTTACTTACATCCTGGATTCCGACACCAAACCAGCCGCGTTCCACCTTTCCGAATTTTTTAAGCTGATCAATGACATTGCGGGCAAGATTACTGGGAATGGCAAATCCAATATTCTGTCCACCGGCGACAATGGCAGTGTTAATGCCGATAACCTCCGAATCCAGGTTGAACAATGGTCCGCCTGAATTTCCGAAATTGATGGCTGCATCAGTCTGTAAAAATTGACCATACGCTGTATTTGGGAAAACACTTCTTCCCAATCCACTGATGATACCGGCTGTCACTGTATTATCAAATCCAAGGGGATTGCCGATGGCCAGCACCCAGTCTCCTACCTCCATTTTATCAGAGTTTCCCCATTCCACATAGGGAAGTCCGTTGGCTTCTATCTTCAATAAGGCCAGTTCGCTGAGCTTGTCTTTGCCGATAACCTCTGCCTTATAGACTGTTCCGCTGTGGAGAGTGACCTCGATTTTATCAGCCTGAGCGATAACATGGTGATTGGTGACAATGTAGCCATCACTGCTAATCAGAAATCCAGAGCCGAGAGCCGATTTTCTCTGCTGTTGAGGCATGTCTTTAAAAAATCGCTCGAAAAAGGGATCACGGGGTACGTTTGAGTTTCTTTCTACAATTGAGGAAATACTAATGTGGACAACTTTTTTGCTCTCCGATTTAACGATGGGTGAAAACGATTCATTTCTCGCAAATGACACCTGCGCGAACGAAAAACAGAGTACCAGCCATAATGCGCTGAATTTTAATAAGGATTTCATATTTGTGTTTCTCCCTTTCGATTAACTTATTTCAGGGTGTTGATTCATTCTTTTATAGCATTGTTACTTATTGACGAACAAAGTCAGTCAATGATTTCCTCATCGTGTTCGTCAACATACACTTTGAACCCAAATTCCCTCAGCCCGCGCAGTCCCGGATTTTCCTTCTTATTGGCTTTCATGCATTTCTCGCACATGCAATCGATGTGATGGGTTTTTTGATACTTTTTCAGCTTCAGCAATGTTAAGTCTTTACCTTCCTTACTGAGTTCATGCAGCATCTTTTCAATTTCCTGCATGGCTTTTTTGATTATAAGTTCCTGTTTTCGCATGATTGCTGATCGATAAGAGTTCATTTAAAAACCAAAAGATCAATAAACAGTGCAACAAACAATGTAACGCTGATCACTGCATTCATGTTGAAGAATGCCATGTTCAGCTTGCTCAGGTCATCCTTTTTGATGAGACGATGCTCCCATATCAACAAAAGTCCACTTGCCATGACGCCAGCTGAGAAAATCCAGTTTAAATCCTCAATAAATTTAACAGCAATCCAACAATGAAGTGCAATCAAATGCATAACTTTGGCCAGACGCAAACTTGTGGCGACACCAAATCGCACCGG
>JAKSDL010000169.1 GCA_022360105.1 Pseudomonadota bacterium | reverse complement strand
TTGACGAGGCCGATGCAACGACCCTCGATCAAGTCAAGATGATTGTACGCCGCCATCATCCGGACCCGGTCTTTCACGAAACAACATTTGCCGACATACCATTGGGGGACTATCTGTTGCTATCAGATCCTGAGCCTGATCAAAAGGAGGACATCAATGCTGTCACGTCGGAAGAGTTGGAGAGGTTCATCGAAGACATGCTTGCAACCCCCAGCCATTCAATGACGCCACCGGATCGCCTGATGTCATCTACCATTGAATGGTCTGCCGGAAGCATCGAAGAGCTGGAGAAACTGGCAGCGAAGATACCGGCAAGCATCACCCGGGCAAAAGGCGTATTTCGAACAGGGGAGGATGTTTACCTTCTCAACTGGGTGATGGGAAAGAAAACGCTAAACAAGATCTCACAAACATCCGGCATGGCTCCCTTGATGAACAAGGTGGTTTTTATTGGATCTCCGGAAGCCATGTCACAGCTTGAACATGTTGATTTTTAAACTGATGTAGCAGTCTGAATTCAGACGCACGAATAGAACATCGCAGTTAAGAATTTCAATTGGTGATCAATACCGTCAATCATACGGATCTTTAAGTTAACTGCATTGAACTGGGAACAGGGGAAGATAGAATGGTCGAAGAATCAAGAAAAGAAGAAATCCTGGCAAAATTGTCAGAGGCAGTTGTTGAGTTTGACGACGAAGTGGCCGAAGAGTGGTCGCAGATAGCAATCGATGAAGGTATCGACGCTTATGACGCAATAATCGGAGGATTGGCAGCAGGCATGGAACGTGTGGGCCAGCTCTACGAGTGCAAGGAATATTTCGTGCCCGAACTCCTTTTGTGTGCCGATGCTCTCAATGCCGGGCTGGATGTCCTGAAGCCTCACATCGAAAACACCTCGGTTAGTGAAACCGGAACGGTTATTCTTGGGAGTGTCCAGGGCGATATTCATGATATCGGAAAAAACATCGTTAAACTGATGCTTGAAGTCGGCGGGCTGAAAGTCGTTGACCTGGGAAAAGACGTGCCTCCGGAAAAGTTTGTGGAGGCCCAGGAGGAATCAAACGCGGACATTGTCGCATTGTCTGCAATGATGACGACAACCATGATGGGTATGAAGAAAGTCATTGAACTGTTTAAGACCAAAAAAACAGACGTGGCTATCATGGTAGGTGGAGCTCCGGTGACGCAACAGATCGCAGATCTGTTCGGTGTGGATGGCTATGCGGACTCTGCCGTAACCGCAGCACAGGTAGCAAGGGAACTGATCAACAAACGCGCGGGCCTCTCAGCATAGGCTGGATTGCCTTCACGTTGCAAAGATTTGTTTGCTGCTACTATTTTCTGGCCAACCGAATGGATGTACTGGACAGCATTCCTTTTGATCTTGATCCGGAACAGATGATCATCGATCTGAGCCTGGCAAACCGGAAAAGACACATCCGGGAGTTCATGAAAATGGTGGACGAGGCCAGGTTGCTGGCTCGGCCAAAAGCGCTCTACCTGGAACAGGAGCCGGTTATCACGGCAGGGCAAACCATCCGCATAGCCGATGAAACCTTCAAAAGCCGGGTCTTGCGAGTCAATCTGGAACAAGAGGATAAGGTCTTTCCGGCCCTGGCTACCAGTGGCAAGGAACTGGAGGCGTGGAGAGCATCCAAAACCAGTATTCTTCATCAATTCTGGGCCAAATCGATCACGGATTCAGCCCTGGATATCGCCGTCACAGTGCTTAAAAAAAGAATTAAAAGCAAACACAAAATCAAAATTCTATCCATCATGACGCCGGGGTCATTGATGGATTGGCCGTTATCACAACAGGAACCGCTTTTCAGGCTTTTTGGTGACAGCGCCCGACAAATTGGCGTCACGTTAAACGAGTCCTTCCTGATGTTACCGGAATCGACCCTTTCCTGCCTGGCGTTTAAATCCGAAACCCGGTTTTATACCTGCCAGCTATGCCCGAATAACGAATGTAGAAGGCGCAGGGCAGGTTACGACGAAACGCTTCTGAAAACAACATACCAACTACAAACCACAGACCCTCAAACAAGCCCCGAATACCAGGGGTAAGATGTCCGTTGACGTTGAATTCCACCCATCCGGCCGTATTGTCACCGTGAATGAAGGGATAACCGTTCTCTAGGTAGCTCAATTCGACAGTCAGGATTTTTGGGTGTTGATCGATGAGGGATTTGCCTTATTGAAGTGATAGATATGAAAACTTGCCGTTAAAGATCTTGGAACGACTGGGTTTTCTGAAGGAAGGCCATTTGCCGGATCATTGAACAATCGAAGGTGAAATCTCCGATTCCAGCTTTTGCGGACTTCTTCGCAAAGGTTGGAATACTGTTGACTAATTTGAGTGTTCTTTAATATCCCTGTTTTCAAAAATGACCTTGTCTGCGCCATTCAATGCCACATTCACCATCACCTGGGCTAATTGAAGAGATGTAACCCCGATATTAGGGTAAAGCTTCGAAAGAATCGGTTTGTAAAGTATTCTCATG
>JAKSDL010000545.1 GCA_022360105.1 Pseudomonadota bacterium | reverse complement strand
TTCTTTTGCCGATTTCGGATCATGCTGGATCATGACACTCAGCCGCGAGAACTCGTTGAACAAATGATGCGAGTGCAATTCGTTGGTAAGGAAATCTATTTTTGCCTGCTTCAAATTCAGTTCTGCACTTAGCCTGAAGACCTTTTCCTGAACACTGCAAATTAATATTCCCGTAAAGGTAAAAAAAAGAATCATGGAGGCCGGCAAGACAAACGGGAGCTCGATATTTTGAAAGCTAAAAGTCCAACCGGCAAAAAGAAACAGACAAACAATTGTCACCAAGGATGTTATCATGCCACTGATGACGCCCCGATACACCAGCATTAAAGCTATTAAACACATCAGCAGGCACAAGATCGTTCCAATCCAGTAGTTACCCGGAGATCGCAGATAGTTGTTTCCGCTTATCATGCCCAGAACCTGGGCAACAACTTCTGTTTCCTGCAACATCAATTCGGGCTCGGCAATGGGAACCCGGTACAAGGGATAAAGATCGGGAAACCCGGTTCCAATCAACACTATTTTGCCCTCAAAGGCACCTTCCGGCAGTAGCGGTAATTCATGTGCCCTGATCACCGGAAAAGTCTTTATTTTGAAACTGTCATGTTCCTGTGATCCGAGACTGAAATTGATTTTCAACCAGGAAGATTCCGGATGGTTTCCTTTCGGCCGCATACCATTGGCAAATTGATAATAATCCAGAATTTTTTTATAAAATATATGAGGGCTTTGACAGCTACTTTGGTGATTACAGACTTCCTGAACCGTATCGGACGAATCCAATCGGAATTTAAGAACTCCCTTGTCCAGGGCAGCTTTCGCGAAATCAGGATAAACCGGATAAAAGGGATCGGTTCGTAAAATAACATTCCCCGCCCGAGAGATTGCTTTTCTAAGCTTCTCATCCTCCGGCTTCATGCCGGGTCTGTCCAATAAAACATTCAGAGCTACTAGCGTTGGCTTGCGAAGGCTCACAGCATCAATCAGATCAGCGAGCCAGATTCTGTCGATGGGTGATCTGGCTGAATTTACCGGTAATGAGTGATCATCTATCAGTACAATAACCATGGGGAGAGAGCTAGCTTCCGGCTCTGTAAAATGGATCTTCCACAAATAATAACGGGTTTGAAAGCGATTTTCCCAGTCTTTCATTAGATTTGTGTTTAACAGGAAAACGGAGATCAGACTGTAACTCAAGGCACACACAGCAAGAAAAGCCAATAGACGTACTCGCCCCAAAGAGGTAATGTTCGATAAATTGTTCGTTTCAATATTGGTTTTCAAAAACTGACTCCATTTCAGGTTTGACAATGCAAATTATAAAAGCCGTGATAGTGGATGACGAAGAATTTGCAGTCATCGATATTAAAGATCATCTGTGCGCCTTTCCAAACATTGAAATTATTGGAACTTATTCCAACGGTCAAGCCGGATTGGAAGGTATCAATACCCTCAAGCCGGACCTGGTATTTGTTGATATCGAAATGCCCGAGTTAAATGGTTTTGAAATGTTGGGTCGCTTAAATTACTCCCCCGTTGTTGTGTTTTGTACCGGATACAGCAAGTATGCTATTGACGGCTACGCTTACGATCCTAGCGATTTTCTTTTAAAGCCAATCAAGGCCCAGCGCTTCAACGATGCCATCCAAAAGGTGTTTAAGGATCTGGACCGACGAAATTTGGAAAAACGATTAATCCGTCAGAAACAACAAGTTGGTTACCTGTTACTTGAATTCCGGGATTTGCATGGCGATTCCCGGAAAGTTTATGTTTGGCCGGATGATATCCTTTATGTTCAACCTCAAGAACATAATGCCAACTATATTGAGTATCAATTGGAGGATGGTACCTGCCACGTGGTGAAAAAAACCCTCAAAAAGGCATTGGTTGATCTGGAGCCCAAAGGGTTTGCCCAGGTTCACCGCAGCTACCTGGTAAACACCTCCAAAATTAGGGAATTATTTAAAAATGAAACTCTTATCCTGAATAATAATCCTGATCCCATCCAAATTCCAATCAGTAGAGGCTATCGTAAAATTGTTAAACAATTGATTGGTAATTTGCATTCCGGTGGTTAAAACGCCTGCTGATTCTTCTAAAAGGCGTATCCCAGGGCAAAGGTATAAAGATACGGCACTTGCTTTTCATTTGTCTGGATCTGCTTTTTCCAATGCTCCATATCTTCTTCATCTACCGCGGCAGTGCTCGTCACTGTGACATCAGGCGTTTGGGCATTGAGACCAAAATTTATGGCGGTACCCAGGGTTAATCCGCAGTTAAATATATAGTTGAACCCAATTCCGGCAGAGCCTCCATACCACTCCTTGTATTCAACTTCGGCTGTCAGGCCTGTAGTGTATTCTTTGTCACCGATCGTTCTTTTTTCACTTTTAAATTCGGTGGTTGAGACCTGTTCTCCACGATACATGGCACCAAATGAGAAATACAATCCAAAATCCCAGGGCGTAACACGCAACTCCAGAAGATGCATCGGATCAAGCTTTGACTCAATAAAATCAGCACCATCCTGACCATAAACTTCCTCGTCATATACATCATCGTCATCATCATATCTGTAATTCCGATGCTCATCCCAGGCATTGGAACCGCCCGCAAATGCCGAGGAAGTCAGCCCAATATAAAAAAGATCGGATAGTTGATACCCTAAATGAAGTCCTCCTCCAGGAGCAAATGTATGTGGCGTTGCAGGTCCGAATGTCTGCACGATCTGAATTTGAAGCGGATTTAAATCCCGTCTCACCCCATGTGTAAAAGCAGGGTCGTTGCCTTCACTGTCCTGCTCATAATTTGAATCGATACCTTCTCGATCGTTTGTGATTTGCCCTTCTTGATGCTGCGCCATTAAAGGAGAGGCTATCAAGGTTATTGATAAAAATAGTATTGTTATTAGCTTGGTTTTCATTTGTCACCTCGTATAAAAAGCGGAATAGGTTAAATTTATGACTCTACTATGCGCCAGAATCAACAGTTTGTAG
>JAKSDL010000775.1 GCA_022360105.1 Pseudomonadota bacterium | reverse complement strand
GACAGTCCGGGATTTTGAAGGGCTGACTTATCAAGACTTCATGTCACGACTAATCGGAGAGCAAAAAGGTGACGACGTTCAACAAAAGACCGCCAATTTGCTGGGTTTAAGAAGCGGGGATGATGTTATCAAACGAATGAACTGGCTCGGACTTTTTGACCACAAACCCATTCAAACCAAAATAGGCACAAACAGCGATTTGCTGCTTGGACGGATGACGCGAAAACTATCTTATGAACCCTTGGAAAAAGACATGGTTATCCTTTACACTTCCATCCTGGCAGAATTCCCATCCGGTAACGAACAAAGAATCACGTCCCTTGTCATGAAGGGCGAGCCTGGAGGCGATACAGCCATGTCCAGGGCGGTTTCTGTTCCCGCTGCATTGGCTGCCGAACGGGTCCTGCAAAAAAAGGTCTCGTTAAAAGGTGTTCAAAGACCGACTGATCCCGAGATTTATGAGCCTGTTCTGAAAAAGCTGCATGAAATTGGATTTCACTTTTCAACCAAAACCGTCAAAATGAAAGATCAGGCTCATGAAGGCCTGTTATGACGGCAATGTAGACAACCTTAACCATTGCTGAGTCGCTATGAAAACAAAGCCTGCAATCCTTGGAATTCGCCGTGAAGATAAGAATGAATGGGAAAAACGCGTTCCGCTTATTCCAAGTGATATTCATGAATTGCTGCAAGAAAACGATCTCGAAGTTATTGTTCAACCCTCTACCATCCGGGTGTTCAATGACGATGAATATCGCCAAACCGGCGCCATAATCGATGAAAGCCTTTCGGCTGCAAGTACCATCTTTGCTGTCAAAGAAATCCCGACTCAGATGCTGGAAAAGGAAAAAACCTATATCTTTTTTTCCCATACAATCAAAGGCCAGCCATACAATATGGGCATGCTGAAGAAATTAATGGATTTGAAGTGCAATCTGATCGACTATGAGAAAATCAGCGACAACAATAACGCGCGAGTGATCACCTTCAGCCGTTTCGCAGGAATGGCAGGTCTTATCGAGACCCTGTATGCTTACGCCCGAAAAATGGAATTAAAAGGCATTTCCACGCCTTTCAGGGATTTGAAACAGGCTTATCAATATCCTTCCATAGAAACGGCAAAAGAGGATATTGCTGGTATCGGTCAAGAAATATCAAAAGGCGGAATGCCACAAGGGTTACATCCACTTTCGATCGGATTGTTGGGTTATGGGAATGTGTCCATCGGGGCTCAGCAAATTCTGGAACTCCTGCCTGTTAAGGAATTGACCCCCGAACAACTGACAGCAGGATTAAACCCTGATGAACTTGATAATCGTTTTATTTATGTAACTATTTTCGAAGAAAAGCACATGGTTAAGCCGTTGTCTGGCGCGTTTAATCTTAGTGACTATTACCAGCATCCGGAGAAATACGTGTCTGACTTTGATGCTTACGTGAACAAGCTAAACATTTTAGTCAATTGTGTTTTCTGGACTGAAGACTACCCCAGGACCATCACACGTGAAGGTCTGAGGAAATTGCCAGCTGCTGATATCAAACTGGAGGTGATTGGGGATATCAGTTGCGATATTGAAGGGTCGATCGAGATCACGAAAGATTCTACAAAACCCGACAATGCCTGCTACACCTATTTTGCTGATAAGGACGATTTCAAAGACGGCATTCAGGGCAAAGGAATTACCATCATGGCCATTGACAACCTGCCCTGTGAGTTCCCAAAGGAGTCCTCAACCTCCTTCTCCAGTGAATTAAAGGGATTCGTTAAAGCCATCGTTACAGCAGACTTCAATACAGACTTAGAAAATTTAAAGTTACCGAATGAAGTCAAAAAAGCCTTGATCCTTCACAATGGCCAATTGACCCCGGATTTCCGATATATTTCTGAGATTCTTTAAAGCGAAGTGATAATGACGTACATCTCATTCCGGTCCTCATTCGGCGCCTGGAAGGTGTCTTTTACCATATCCGCCAAAGCCTTGGTCCTGACCCCCAAACCAACCTCCCCTCCCTGATAAATCCCCTGATCCGGGGATTGTCTCTGTAAATCTGTTTTAACAGAATAGAACCATACAAAGATGCTTATTTGATATCGGCTGGTTCGGTATTGGAAATTTTTCAGGGAGAGTTTAGATGTCAGGTCGTTTTGAAAGGATCAAGGTCCTCATGCCCTGAATACAAGTGACGGCACCGAAAGATGGAGCTACCAGGTGTGCTCACCTGCAGGAGGTGCTGCGATTGCCGTGCAGATGAAATTATAGGAAAAGGGCGTGGTGGTTTAATAAACTGGTTAACAATTCACAATTATCAATTGATTATTAGACTCTCTTGTATTTTATCTGTCTATTACTCTAGTTGATGGGTTACCAGTTACAATTGCTTAGTGGTTGTGTAGGGTGGGTTAAGGAGTGTTAACGACGAACCCACCAACCCGCCTTTTGGAATTTATCTGCTTATAGGCATAATTGATGGGTGACGAGTTACCCATCCTATAAGCCACCGTTCGTCAACAATTCATACTTATCAATTGAATATTGATTATTAAAAAAAAGCCTTTTATATATTCCTATAAAGGAATATATTAGAAATATGGCACGGACACCAACGACATTTGATCCGTTTAACGCTATTTCTGAGCCAAAACGGCGGGAATTGATTGAAATGCTGATTGGCAAGGAAATGACGGTAAATGAGATTGTGGGATTGACGGGCTGGAACCAGCCGATGGTTTCCAAACACCTAAAGGTGTTAAAGGAAGTTGGTTTGGTTTCAGAAAAACGGGAGGGACGATTCCGTGTCTACAAAGTGAATGCAGCTCAATTAAAGCCTATTCAGGATTGGGTTGTGCAGTTTGAGCAGTATTGGCAAAACAGCTTTGATCAACTGGAAGACTATTTAAAAACCCTTCAGTCCAAAGAGGTAAAAAATGAGTAGCGGATCCGATATCCAGTTCAAACCCTGCGTGATCACACGAGATTTTGATGCTCCCAGGCAGCTGGTGTTTGATGCCTGGACCCACGTGGAGCATTTGGTCAATTGGAACTTTCCCATGAAAGGTGTCACTTGTGAATATACCAAGACAGACATCAGGCCCCGTGGTTCCTCCCTTCATAAGATGATCTTTCCCAACGGCCATGAAATGTGGCTTCTCACTATATTTGAAGAAATCAATGAACCGGAAAGTTTGGTTTTCAGGCAGTATATGTCCAATGAAACCGGAGACATACTACCCAATAAAATGATGCCGGATTGGCCTAAAGAAATGCAGGCCAGTGTTTTTCTGGAAGAAACGGATGGAAAAACCAGGATGACCTTTACCTGGAAACCTGTTGATCCAACCCGGGCCGAAGCAGACTGCTTTGAAAAAAACGGTGAACAAGGTGGAAAAGGCTGGGCCAGTGCCATGGAAATCCTGGCTGAATACCTTGCGACTCTGTAATTCTACCGAAAATGGGGTTGGGATCGTTCCTGACCCCTACTCTTTCACTTAAAAGGGCCATTTAAAAACTGCTTTCATCTAAAACAAGGACTTTTCCACCTTGATGCTTTTTGGAAAGGTTGGTCAATTGTTTGTGTGAAGCAAGATCTATTTCTTTTACAGAACTTGGTTTTGCCGGTAGATCATGAGATGAATGCTCGTCCAGCGTGAAATGACTCATAATTCGGTTCAATTGTCCTGAATGTTGTTGCAATTCTTCAGATGCCGAGGCCGTTTCTTCCGAGACTGAGGAATTGTTCTGAACAACCTGGTTAATTTGAGTCAATCCTTTGTTGATCTCCGTTATACCCGAAGTCTGTTCATTTGAAGCCGCCGATATTTCAACAATAATGTCGTTGACTTTACCAACACTGTCCTGAATTGCCTCTAACTCTTCAGCAGCTGCTCCGGCCTTAGTAACCCCATCCTCAATTATTTTGGTCGAGTTTTCGATTAAATTGGTTGTATCCCTGGCAGCTTCGGCACATCGTGCTGCTAAAGACCTGACTTCTTCCGCTACGACAGCAAACCCTTTACCGTATTTCCCTGCCCTGGCTGCTTCGACGGCTGCATTAAGTGCTAAAAGGTTAGTTTGAAAAGCTATTTCATCTATGACTTTAATGATTTTTTTGATGTTGCTTGAGGTCTCGTTAATATCATTCATTGCAGACAAGGTTTCCTGCATTTGCCGATTGCCGTTTGAAGCTGTATCACTGGCATTTTCCGAAAGCTCTTGAGCTTTAGTGGCGTTTTCATTGTTTGCCTTGGTTTTAGACAGGACTTCAGACATGGTTGATGATACCTCTTCAAGAGATGCAGCCTGCTCTGAAGATCCACTTGCCAAGGCTGTAGCTGATGAAGACAGTTCATCGGAACCCGTTTTAACTTTTTCAGCAATCTGAATAGATGATTGAATCGTTTTTTTCAGCAGGTCGATGGAATTGTTGAACTGCTCTTTGAGTTTTTTGAATTCCCCGGAATACTCAAAATCGACAGAATTGCTCAAATCCCCGTTTGCCAGAGCGCCGACCGTTTTTAATGTCTGACCAAAGACTGTGCGGAGAATGGTCAACATCTGAACTGTCTTTTCGGTCATGAATCCTAGTTCATCCCTACTAATAACTTCAACATTCTGATCAAGTCTGCCCACAGTGATATCTTCCATCACTTTTTCAATGTTTTCTGCAGATTGCCCAATAATTTTACTTAACATCCAAAAAGCAATGCCTCCGAGGATCGCACAAAATATCAGGATGAATATCCCTGTGGAAACAATGTTACCGCGAGCCTGTTCCAACGAGTCTGCTATGTAAATTTGAGAATACGCAGAAAGCATAAGCAGTATTAAGCCGCCAATACATACCAGTAATCCGATCATGATCTTTTGGCGAACAGAAATTGCACGGTACTTTTTGGATAATGGTATCTGATTTGTCAGCGATTCCCACGAGATTAGGGTTTGCACGTATAAAGGAAACATAACCAGCATGACGATCGGAATTCCCATGGCCCAGGCAACAAAATACTCTGTTGCATCTAAAAAGTCTTTGAATAACAGACCCATATTCGGACCGATGACACAATAAACGAAAACCAAAAGAAAAATCATTTTGGGAAATGAAGCCGCCCTTTTTTGTGCATTTTCCAATTGTGCACTTTCCCTGGAAGTCATGAATTCTTGAACAATTTTACCGCTTTTTCTGATATAAAAATACACTCCTCCGATATACGCTAAAACATAAACTATTAACAAAGGAGAGAGAGCAATAGACAGTAACTCGGAAGCATTAACAAGGCCTTCATACCAACATAGTAACAACCATGTCAGCGGCGGAAAAACAAAACAGCTTAGCCCAAAATACAAGACCTTGTTTTTATCGACAGACATTTTTCTACTCCATATTTGAATCGTAATCTTGAAATCAAACCACAAAAATTAGTCTATTGTAACATTATTTAAAAGCACTGCTCAATATGTTTTTTGAGTTTAAAATACATTATGCAGTGTACAATGCTATAATTTGCAGTCAGGAGTATTGTTTTCCTTAGGTTACGCCTTTCGTGATTGAGTTTTGCCTGTGTTTTTTTTTGAGAAATACTAAAAAACCTTACAACTGTTTGGATTGCTCTAAGAACGCTTAGGTGGTTTGAGTATTTGAAATGGTACTGTCGAGGAATCAAGAAGGTTGAAGATCCAATAACCATAAGAAACGAAGATCGGAGTGATGGAGGGGCGGATCTTTTTGTGAGACTATTTTAAAAAAGAAATTTCGACCGGCTTCAAGGCCTTGACAACTTTTTGTGTGACAATTTCGGAACCTGGCCCGATAAACAGGATTGCGTTACAAGGTGGTTGAAATGAAACCGGCTGTTACCGGTTTTATTCCCGGTTGTCGGTCTCCACGGCACTCAATATTTTTTCATAGATTTCCGGAAAGGTGTAGCGAACCCGGTTCCAGGATGGGATCAATCTGGCTTCGTGGGGACCTTTGCTCTCTTCCCAAGCCGTCCAGAGAAAGCCTCTGAAATGTTTGGCTGTTGCTTCTTCCATGTAGAGATCGTATTTCAGGCCGTTCACTTCGGCATCATAACTGTATTTACGAATGAAACGAAGGGTGTTCTGGTAGTAGGTATGCAGCATCATGTCTACAAAAGCGTCGTCCAAAGGTACCCCATGGGACCTCATATAGGTAAGGTAAAACTTGGCAATGTCCACGACCATGCGGTGCAGACCTTTCTTGGCGTCCTCTTCTGAAATGATCTGATGTTTGTGCTCGTAATTGGGCACCAGGTCGATCTGCACTATTTTCCGAGCTATCAGCTGGTCATATACCTGGGAGAGAGTCGCCACTTCCAGACCCCAATCGTAAGAGACATTAATCCCCCTGCCAAGTTGGGTGGAGAAGCTGAATTCTCCTGCCAGGGGGTATTTGAAGGTGCGATGATAGTTAAAGAAATTGGCCAGCTCTTTATGTCCTCTCTCTTCCATAATATCGATCATGGAGTCTACGAAAGGCGTGACAAATAATCGGGTCACCCGGCCTTTCATGGCTTTTTCGCTAGGCGAAACCCTCATATAATAACCTTTGCAGAACTGAAAATCATTATTTGGATTGGCAACCGCTTCGAATAGCCTTGCCAGTAGAATACGATCATAAGTCACGATATCGCAGTCGTGCATACCGATAATCTTGCAGTCCTCCTTGGCGAAAATATAACCCATGGCTATCCAGACCGATTGGCCCTTACCCTGCACGCCGACTTGTATCTCACGTTCCTTAATTTCACTTAGCATTGTCTGGATTTTCGGTCCTTCCACCCAGACGACTTTCACATCTCTTTTATCGGTTTTTAACTGGTTAAAATAGTTTTTTGCTTCCTGAAACTGCTCGTATTCGGTGGTTCCACCAAGTGCCACAACCACCCGATGGATGTAGTTAACATTCTTAATACCGTCAATGATACGGTCCAGAACCTCTGGATTTTGCAGTTCGCTGTATAAAGAGGGTAGCAAAAGACAGATATTCCAATGTTTGGCGTGCTCCTCCAGTCTTTTTTCCATTATTGAAAGATATTCTTCACGGTCAAACACATCATGCAGTGCGTGCAGGGTCGTGATAACTTTGTCCTGGTGAAAATCAGCCATGCTTTACTCCTTCATTCCCAGATGAAAACCTAATATTGGATATTTACAATTGGTATTAATAGGCTTTTGTAGATAAACAGTTGATTTAATGGCAAACCGATACCAATAGCATAAGGGTTACCAGTCGCACATGCAACTATCTTCTTGATTGGAAGGAAGGGAAATATAGTTGTAGGATGGGCAACTTTGTTGCCCATCGGGCGGAA
The DNA here is from genome assembly GCA_022360105.1 of Pseudomonadota bacterium. Next base: position 1,498 of record JAKSDL010000775.1, on the reverse strand, counting down.
CTGAAACAACGTTTATCAGCCAAACTACATTGTATCTCAATACTCAAAGATGGGCAGGCTTCGCCGGCCCATCCTACAAGTTCTGATTGTAGGGTAGGAGACTCGTTACTGATACTGTCGCATGGATTAATATTTACCAAAGTCCTGATCATCGAGGATGATCTGCGGCTACATCGCTACTGGAGCTATTTATCAGACTGATGGATTCCAGCATATCCTTCATTTGTAAATTACCTTCCTCCACAACAGATAAGGTCTGGCTGGTTAACTGCCTGGATTGGAAAGCATTTTCCGTATTGGTCTTGGTTTGTTTTTCCATTTGATTCATGGATGCTGAAATCTCCTCAACACTGGCAGCCTGTTCCGAATTGCCACTGGCCAAGGTTTCAGATGCTTTTTTTAGTTCAGCCGCACTGGTATCGATATTGGTACTGACCTCTTTGACTTTAGAGATTGTGCTGCTTAGCAGGGACATGGTGTTGTTGACGCTATCCTTAAGTTCCCCTAATTCTCCTGTTAACTCTGTTGAGACTTTTTGAGAAAAATCAGACTTGGAGGCATCTGCCATAGAGACTCTCCTTAGCGTGTTAATTGTCTCTTTTAACAACTGTTCTTGATTAACATTTATATTTAGTTCAACTAGTTTTTCAGATTGAAAAGGAAGGGTCAAAGTTTTACTCATTGTTATCTCTTTGATTATAGGGTTGGAATCAAAACCATTGACATCAAAAATCTAATCTTTATGCTTGTTGTCATAAGAAATTGTTCAAACCAAAAGTCGGAAATCATTAATAAAAATCAAACCTTTCAATGGGGCATCTTTCTTTTTTTAACTCCCTGGCTGTCACTATTTTCGGGGTGATACCCGTCGTGTTTCTGCTAATTATCAGTTCCCGATACAGGGACAGGTTGACGATTGCCTTAACGCTGTTTTACTCGGCGTTTACAATCTATATCTTCATCGTTCTGGTTGAAACTTACCTGCGCTTAAATATCTATCCCTTGTATTTTGAATATTTCGATCTGCTGATTTTTTCCCGACTGGTCGCGAGGTTAGGTGTCTTACTTTCCATTGTGTACTGGATTTTTCATACCATCCCGATTCGCTGGTCCAAATTGACCGTCTTATGTTCGACCGTGTTGGTGATTGTTGGTTTTATTTTCAGGGAAACTAAAAACAAACCTGTTATTGAGCCAAATACCGGGGTGCATTTTCACCAGCTCGATTTGTTAGATGTCGCCAGTCTTATCATTTATATGATTGCATATGTGTCGCTGATTTCTCTTTATCGACGCCCTACCAGAAATACAGACCGGAGATTTGTCATTTCCATCGTCATCATGCTGACAATCGTTAATCCGGTGATTGCCATGGATACATTCCATATTATTCCCAGAACGATCTATACCTATGTCTTTGTCTATTTATCGTTTACTGTGGTTCTTTACAGCTTTTTGTGGAGACGGTTTTTGAAAAACCTGAGGGCTCCGCAGTCAG
>JAKSDL010000479.1 GCA_022360105.1 Pseudomonadota bacterium | reverse complement strand
GATCAGGTTGTTGGAAAACTGGTCACTCAACTGGTCTGTCAATGCGGTTGAGATTTTTCTTTTGGTTTCAGCTTTTTTGATTTCCTGCGGTGAGGAAGATGCCTGGACAACGGCTGTAGTGCTTTCAAGCTCTTCCTGAAGTCTTTTGTTTTCTGTTTTCAGATTGGCAATCACTATGTCTTTTGCTTTTAGTTGACTGGCAACTTCACTGGCAGCCTCCTGATCTATTTGTTTAATTTGACTAATTATTTCATTCGTCTTCACCTGATCTGCCGTTTCAGGTTGGTGGACGGTTTCTTCTGCTTTTTTTTCTTTAGTTATTGTGAAAGGTATGGGCTCAAATCCCCTGCCCACAAAAAAAGCTATTGGAACCAGCAAAAGACAGACGACAGCATACAATTTCCAGGTGTTGAATCCGGCCTGCATCGGCTTTTGTTTTGGCAACTTTTTAGTGGCTGTTTCAGTCGGTACTTGCTCGACAAGTGTCATTTTTTCTTTGCCTGTGACCGGCGTGATAGATGATCCGGGTACAGGGTCCTTTTTGGATTGATCTGATAGATCTGCAGAGGACGCTGTGGAAGCAAATTTGGACTCATCATATTCATCCTCAGGAGGCGAAACGTCGGAAGAAGCTTCAATCTGGTCAATGTCCGTAGCCTGGACTTCTTCAGTCTTTGACTCTGAAACCGGTGGAACCTCGCTGACCGTTTCTTCTGCAACAAATGTTTTAAGCGGCCGATCTGTTTGCTCAAGTGGTGTTTCAACACCTATAGGTTTTTCTTCTTCTTTGGGAACTTCCTTCCGTTTGGGTCTTTTGCCGATCGATTTCAGATCAATGGTGACTTTTGTCTTCGGTGGCTCAGGACGGACTTTCTTTTTGGCCTTCTTGGCTGTTTTGGAAGGTTGGACAATGGGGCCTGTACGCAGAATTCTTAAATCACTGAAACTGAATGGCCATTTTTTTGATTTCTTTTTGTCCCAGGCCGCCACCTGACGTTTGAGCCACTTCTCTGCTTCGGATTCAAAGGTAAAGTTATCCTCAATGTATGCCAGGGTTTCCCGCTCTATCTTTGTGATTCTGTTGCCATCAATCAGGGTTTTATATAGTCTTTTGGCATGTTCCAGGGATACAGGCTTGCCATCTTGCCCGGCGACAGCTTCTTCAACCACCTTCAACATTTGGCGATCGTATCGTTTTCCATTGATAATTTTGTAATAGCTTACAGCCATCTTGTTCCCCTATTTTTATTCGTATTCAGTGTTGCTTTATGCCTGATTTTTGACTACTCCCGATTATACAAGAGCATCCGGAAGATGGTTTGACTATGTTTGAAACAATACCGGTATGCGAATAAACCCGCGAATTTTCTTCCCTGAACAGGGATAAGATTCCATAACATTAGCGAAAAAGCTAGTGGTTATGAACAGTCAGACGAGTTCACGAAAAAATTAACTTCCATTGACAACTATCACAATCTCCCTTAACTACAATAATTGTAGGGGCTTAGCCATGCATGCGTCAACTTGATCCAACTACTGGACTTGAAAAGTGCTATTTTACCCGGTTGCTGTTTCGATTTAAAACTGCTGATGCAATATTTGGCAAAAAAATACGTCTATTATACAGACATGTTTCAGGGTCCAATATAGTTTCACTTGATTCACAAGCAAGGCACCCTGTTCCGGTTTTGATTGTGTTGTCGGTTTGTCTGATTGGCAAACAACTGCTCATTGATGCAGAAAGAGGAGATTTTTCCAAAGTCCGACAACTGATAACTATGCATTGACATTAATTTGACTACCGAATAATTAGTAATATTAACTATTAATTTTTCTATCTAAATAAGATGTCATCCGGATAGCATGAATAAAAAAATCAACGTCCCTCCGGACGATACACCCTCCGATTTAGCTCGTTTTATCTTCGACAAGGGCAAGAATGTTCATCAGAGAATTGATCGGATAGTGCGTGAAATAATGATCAACAAAAATGTTTCGGTAAAAAACCTGACCATTGCCCAGGCAGATGCCATGATGGTCATTCATCAGGCTGAAAACATATCCATCACGGAATTATCAAAACTATTGGGAGTATCTACTCCCTCCGTTTCAACTATGGTCGATCGAATGGTCGAAAAAAACCTGCTGATACGAACACAGGATGCTAATGACCGGCGAAAAGTCACTATCTGCTTATCATCGGATACAAAGCAGCAGATTTATCTGGTTGAGCAGGCAGTTTTGGAGATGTTCAAAAAACTGATCGCAGCAGTTGGCAGTGAAATCGGCGAATTATGGTGTAAGGTACTCTTAGCTGTAGAATCGGCCCTTGATGAACACCCCGACATTGCAACCCCCCATATCCAGCAGGATGGAGAATAACATGACGACAACCGAGTCTCTAAAAAAACCAATTATCACCAGAGTTGTTGCGGGCAGCACCATCATACTAATAGGTGTTATCAGCATGTTGGTTCTGGCTAACATGAAAGAACCTCCCGCGGAAATTCAGGTCAATGAATCCAAAATCAGGGTCGAAACCCTTACTGCCCAGTTGGAAGATGTAGAAGTGACAATCAAGGGGTTTGGAGAGGTAATTGCGCTTAAAACGGTTGACATTGCTCCGGAAGTCTCGGGAAAGCTGGTGAAGGTGCATCCTCTTCTTGAAATAGGTCAGATCATTACCAAAGACGAAATCCTTTTTGAAATTGACTCTCAAGACTATCAGGCCGCATTTGAAGAGGCATACGCCTCGGTTCTCCAGACAAAAAATACAATTACCCGACTTAAAAAAGAGTTTGAAATCAGTAAAACCAGGCTAAAAACGCTGGTGAGGAACAAGGATCTTGCAAAAGCAGAATTTGAGAGGAACAAAAGGCTGTATAACGAAAATGGCATCGGAACACAAACAGAAATAGACAAGTTGGAGCAATCCTATAACACAACTTCGGATCAGGTGATGCAATTGAATCAGTCCATTACAACCTATCCACTGGTCATCAAGGAAAGCGAATACTCCTTGCGTTCCGCCAATGCCAGACTTGCCCGGGCGAAGGCTAACCTGAATCGTTGTGTCGTGAAAGCTCCCTTTTCGGGACGATTAAAAACCGTGTCCGTTGAGGCCGGCCAATATGTATCCCCGGGTCAAACGATCGTCAGTATGGTTGATGACTCCGTTTCCGAAATTCATATTCCACTCGATAGCATCGACGCTCAAAAATGGTTGCGATTTAATACGGAAGAAAAACAGGATCAGGCAGTCTGGTTTCGTTCCCTGCAGGCTTTGCCGGTAGTGATTCGCTGGACGGAAGATACCGATGGTCACACCTGGGAAGGTATTATGGACCGGGTTATCAACTACGACAAACAAACCAGAACCCTGACTGTCGCCATTCGGGTAGAAGATCCGATCAGCCTTACCAATGGAATGCTGCCACTGGTTGAGGGAATGTTTTGTGAGGTGGCTATACCCGGTAAAGTAATGACACAGGTGGTAAGGTTGCCTCGGTGGGCCGTCAGCTTTCGCAACTCGGTTTTTATTGCCAATGACAATCGTTTAAAGACAATTCCGGTTGAAGTGGCACGAATTCAAAATGATGAAGTTTTTGTGAAAAGCGGCATCACTCCCGGAGATCAGGTCATCACAACCCGACTGGTCGATCCTTTGGAAAATTCCCTGCTTGAAATTATCACTCCGTAGATGTTCGCCATGAAAAACCTGATCGCAACATATGCACGAAACATCGTGTTTGCCAACATTCTAATGTTTCTGATTATACTGTCGGGCATAGTGGCAGGCGGTACCATGATCAGGGAATTCTTCCCGGAGTTTTCCCTGGATATCATTACAGTTTCTGTCGCTTATCCGGGTGCTAATCCGGAGGAAGTGGAAGAAGGAGTAAGCCGCAAAGTGGAATCGGCTATTGAAGGCTTGGAAGGCATTAAGCAGTTCACCACCAAATCCAGTGAGAATATCAGCTTCAGCACCATTGAGGTACAGGAAGAGTATAATGTTGACAGGGTACTGGATAAGGTGCGCAGCAAAGTGGACGCCATCTCCACGTTCCCCGTTGATGCTGAAAAACCCATTATCACTAATCTGACCTTGAAAGATTCCGTGATGGTATTTGCGCTTTCCGGAAAGATGTCGGAAAGAAGATTGAAAGAATGGGCTGAAAAGATCAAAGATGAAATTCTTTTGCTTTCTGAAGTCTCCCAAGTGACCATTTTTGGAATCCGCGACTATGAGATCAGTGTGGAAGTATCTGAAGAAAAACTCCGTCAATATGATCTCACCTTTAACGAAATCATCGATGTTCTGCGCAGGGATAATCTCAACCTGGCGGGAGGTACCATTCGCACCAAGGGAGAAGAGATAAGAATTCGAACTGTGGGTCGCAAATACACAGGTGAAGAGCTTTCCAAAATTGTGGTGGTCGCCAAACCCACCGGAGAAATCATCACTTTGGACAAAGTTACCGATATCAAAGACGGTTTTACGGAAGAACCGATCCTGGCGTTGATTAACGGGGAACGCGCCGTTCTTTTAAATATCTACAAGACAAAGGAAGAAGATACATTGGCCATTACCAAGGCCGTGGGAGAGTTCCTGGACACAAAACGGAAACAATTACCCGATGGAGCAACCATCACCACAATCTATGAAACCAGTGATATGCTGCGAGCACGGATCAATCTCCTGGTCAAAAACGGAGCTATCGGTCTGGCACTGGTGTTTGTAATTCTCTGGTTGTTCCTGGATTTACGCCTGAGTTTTTGGAGTGGTATGGGAATCCCCATCTCTCTTGCAGGAGGGGTGGTAATACTGTGGATATCCGGAGGTACCGTTAATATGATTTCCCTGTTTGGATTTCTGATGGTGCTCGGTATTGTGGTGGATGATGCCATTGTAGTCGGGGAAGCCATTTTCTATCATCGCAAGCTGGGGAAACCTCCACTGGTTGCAGTGGTAGCAGGCGTCCAGGAAGTTGGCTTACCGGTGATTGCTGCAGTGGTCACGACCATTGTCGCTTTCCTTCCGCTGGCTTATATCGATGGTATTATGGGGAAGTTTATTGCCATACTACCGGTGGTGGTGATCGCTTGTCTGGCTGTCTCCCTGCTGGAGTGCCTGGTCCTGCTTCCGGCTCATTTAAATCATTTGCCGGATCCCAGTCTTACCAAGAAACCGCGTTTCTGGATTTCCAAATTTTTAGTATCAATCAACACCAAAACAGGAAAAGGTTTAGAGCGATTCGTTCAGAATATATATATGCCTGCCCTGAGAAAAATTCTACGGTGGAGATACGTATCGTTTTGCACTGCAATCGCTATATTGATGTTTACGATCGGATTAATTCAGGCCGGGTTTATCAAATTTGAAGTATTCGCCGAAGTGGATGGATTTATTATGACAGCCAATGTGGAATTCCCGGCAGGTACCCCTATTGAGACCACGCAAAAAGCTGTCGAACAAATCGAAGACGCTTTGTTAAGACTGGCGGAAAAAACCGAAACCAGATCCGGCGAACCCTTGTTAAAAGACAGGTTGCTATTGGTTGGACAGGATTTATCGGATTCAAGTTCCGGTCCACATTTGGGAGCAATGATAGTCACCATGCTGGAATCCGAAAAGCGGGGGATCCATTCCAAGGATTTAAGAATCGCCTGGGAGAAAGAGGTCGGAAACATTCCCGGAATCAAATCGGTTACTTATGCAGGGATGCAGGGCGGTCCTCCCGGTGCTCCTATCGAAATCTGGGTCCAAGGTCATGATTTGGACCAGATT
>JAKSDL010000483.1 GCA_022360105.1 Pseudomonadota bacterium | reverse complement strand
GTGATTGACCTTCACCTGGATGAAACGATTCCTGAAACACCGATCAGTTCGACGGAATTCAAGCAGATCATTATCAACCTGCTTACAAACTCTGTGCAGGCTTGCCAGGAAGGTGGTGAAGTAAAAGTAAGCACAACTACTTCAGGTAGTGGGGACACCATTAAAATAGTCATCCAGGATTCAGGTATAGGCATGTCCGAAGAGGTTATTCCCAAAATATTTGACCCCTTTTTCACAACCAAGCCAACGGGAGTCGGGACAGGACTTGGATTATCCGTAGTTTATGGTATTGTTAAAAACCACGGGGGTGACATTGAGGTCGAAAGTGAACCGGAAAAAGGCAGTGTCTTCACCATTTCAGTGCCTGTCAGCATCAAGGAAAAAATAGCGGCAGAAAACTAAGACAGTTGCAGAAAGACAATTCTGAAAACATGCACGCGATTGCAACAAATAAAAAAAGCAATGGACTATTCAAATCTTTCCGTACTGATCGTCGATGACGAGGAAGGTATCCGCCACGGATTGAAAAACTGGTTTAAAAAACGATTCAATGTATTCGATACCGGGGAATACGAGGAGGCGCTGAAAACAGCCGGAACATGGCACATCGATGTGGCCGTACTTGACATCAGGCTGAAAGGAGAAAAAACCGGCATCGACCTCTTCAGAGAACTAATAAGGCAATATCCGGAAATGATAATTATTCTGGTTACCGGATATGGCAATATCGAGGATGCAGTTGCCCTGATGAAGGAGGGAGCCAAGGATTATTTGTTAAAACCGGTCGATCATGAACGGCTGTTGGGGACAATAACGAAATGTCTCGAAATCAAGAACCTGCAGGAAGAAAACAAAAGCCTCAAAAATGAATTGATCAAACGGGACTTTCCCTACGGTTTTGTGGCCCATGGCGACCAAATGAAGTTTATTCGGGATAAGGCAGACAAGATTAAAAATGAACCCGTCCCGATCTGCATTACCGGTGAAAGCGGCACAGGCAAAGAAGTACTGGCTAAATATATCCATTACACGTCGGAACGACGCGATAAACCTTTTATCGTTATTAATTGCGCTGCCATTTCCGAGCCTTTGCTGCTTAGCGAACTATTCGGTCATGAAAAAGGGGCTTTTACAGGGGCCAACAATGTGAAGATAGGCAAGTTTGAACTGGCAGATGGTGGTCACCTGTTTTTGGATGAAATAGGTGATATGACACAGGCCAGTCAGGCCGCATTATTGAGAGTTTTGGAATCCAAGTCGTTTGAAAGAGTGGGTGGAAACAAAACCATTCACGTTGATGTGCGTGTCTTAACGGCCACCAATCGTAACTTAAAACAAAAAGTGGAAAGCGGAGAATTTCGTGAAGATCTCTACTACCGCATCAACGTGGTCAATCTTCAGCTGCCTCCTTTAAGAGAGCGCAAAGAGGAGATCGTTCATCTCATTGATCATTTCAAATCAATTTACAACGAACGCTACCGCAAGGACGTTCACACCTTTTCCGATGATGCAACAAACCTGCTTGTTTCCTGTGCCTGGCCGGGAAATATTCGGCAGCTGAAAAATGTTATCAACGAAGTGATCTTGCTAAGCGAAGACTCGCAAGTTAAAGCCGAAGACCTGGAGTTCAGCTCTTTGTTCGGTCAACATAAGACACTGCCGCGCCCGGATTTCTCAAAATTTACCTCCCTTCAGGAAATGGTTGAAGCGGTCAGCGTGGAATACGAGAAAAAAGTAATCGAACATTTTCTGATCCGCGAAAATTACAACCAATCCAGGGCTGCCAAGGCCTTAAAAGTGGATCGCAAGACCCTTTGGCGCAAAATACAAAAATACAACATCGATATAGTCAAGGAGACCTGATTTGGAGGTCTGTCAATCACAAAATCAGGTGTTATTCGGTATCGTCCCTACGGGACTAGGAACATTCAAGTAACCATTGAACCAACGGTTGAAACCACTGAATTGGCATCAAGGAACAGTTGAGCCCCGCAGAGACGGCACCAATGCTTTACAACCCGTCAAATTGAAAAGCCGTTCGAATCTTTTTTGTGAGACCTGAATCAGACAGTTTTTGTTATGAAATATCCAAGCTTGTTTTTAGTTCCCATATTCTTGTTGATCGTTGGAAGTGATCTTGCGGCAAAGAGCAAATTTACCATCGCGTATATTCCGGGAAAACGAAGCTCGTTTTATGAATCGGTAGAAAAAGGAATACGCAAAAAAGCCAGGGAATATAACGCCCAGGTCATAGTCCCTGCATATCCGGAAAGTTGGGATGCTGATGAACAAATCAAGATTATTCAATCCGTTTTCACCATCGATACACCGCAGATTTTGGTGATTTCCCCTGCCTCAGATGGCAAAATGGGGCAAACCCTGCTGGATCTTCACAATCAGGGAATAAAAATTGTTACCATCAATCGCGAAATAAACACAAAAAACTTGAACCTTCAACAAAAACAACGCTTTCCTTTGTTGCATATCACTACAGATCAGTGGAAGGGAGGCAAAGCGATGGCTGACAGAATGGCTGAATTGATTGATAGCAAGGGAACGGTCTATATCAACTCAACCTTTCCGGATATTCCCTCGATTTCGAGACGGTTCAAAGCATTTCTGCAAGCGCTGGAATCGTTCCCCAACATTTCCATTGTCGGAATTGACATCGCAGGTATCGATTTTTCCAATTCAGACAAGGGCTTGGGAGGCTCCAGTAAAGAGCTGGAACGTAACGCCTTTAAGCAATCCCTGGAAATCGTCCAAAAGCATCCTGATATCAACGCCATTTTTTGCACCAATGATCTCAGCGGTAAAGGCATTATCCAAACCATGCTGGTAACAGGCTTGGAAGGATCGGTTAAAATCGGCGTTTGGGATACCACGCCGGAAATGGTAACAGCGATAGATAACGGCATCGTCGATCTGGCATTGGCTCAGAAACCGGAAGAAATGGGTTCGGCAGCAGTTTTTTGGGGATATCGATTTTTAGAATCCCAAGAAGGCATTCCGGACAGAATTGTGATCGATTTCGAAATGGTCACCAAAGCCAACTCTTCAGAAAAAAAGATGCGTGACCTGGTATATGATTGAGGTATCCCTGCCTCAATAGTTGAGGCATCCCTGCCCCAATTGATCCGATTTATTGTTTCTTTCTCCCCACAGAACTCTTCTTTCTTATCCAACTTATTGTAATTTTTAGGTAATCCCATAGGAAGTTTTTTAGCTGCTTTTGGTCTAATACTTTCAATATAGAGCGAACTTCCACATTTTAGTCGGTGTGTTCGGCTAGAGACCTTATCATTGAGAAATCAAAGATACTCAACCCCAAAATGGAGAGCGAGAAAATGAAATATTTAATGAAACAGGTAGTAGCTTTTCTTATTTCTATCGGGATGGTCACCGGATATGTATACGGTGGTGAAGTAGAAGTTTTGCATTGGTGGACATCCGGTGGTGAGGCAAAAGCTGTTGGTGTGTTAAAAGACATGCTTGAAAAGGAAGGGCACGGTTGGAAGGATTTTGCCGTTGCCGGAGGAGCTGGTGAAAACGCCATGACCGTTTTAAGATCCCGTGCAGTATCCGGAAATCCGCCGACTGCAGCCCAGGTAAAGGGTCCTCAAATTCAACAATGGGGAGATGAAGGTGTTCTCACTAATCTGGATGATGTGGCCAAAAAGAATAATTGGGACAAGTTGCTGCCAAAGGTCGTGGCCGATATCATGAAGTATGATGGACACTATGTAGCTGTCCCTGTAAACGTTCATAAAATTAACTGGATGTGGGTTAACCCGGACGTTTTTAGAAAAGCCGGTGCAAAGATTCCAACCAATTGGGACGAGTTCGAAGCTTCGGCCAAAAAAATCAAAAAAGCCGGCTTTATTCCTGTTGCCTTTGGTGGACAAGCTTGGCAAGAAGCAACCGTTTTCGAATCCATTGTTATTGGAGTAGGTGGTGCGGATTTTTACCAAAAAGCACTGGTGAACGCAGATCCTGCCGCTTTGAACAGTAAAACCATGGTCAAGGCATTTGATATCCTGAAGATGATTAAGACCTATACTGACAAGGGTGCTCCGGGTAGAGACTGGAATCTGGCAACCTCCATGGTTATCACCGGAAAAGCTGCTATGCAGTTCATGGGTGACTGGGCCAAGGGTGAATTCACCAAAGCCGGTAAAACTCCAGGTGTAGATTTTGTTTGCATGCCTGTTCCCCAGACCAGCAACAGTTTTCTCTTTAACGTTGATAGTTTCATCATGTTTGAAAAGAAAAGCAGAAGTGCGAAGCAAGCCCAAAAGGCTATGGCCCGACTGATCATGGAACCAACGTTCCAGGAAGTATTCAACGTCTTCAAGGGCTCCATCCCTGTTCGACTGGGAATGTCCCGCATGAAATTTGATGATTGTGCACACAGCTCGTTTGATTCTTTTGCAGCTAGTGCAGCCAGCGGTACCTTACTGCCAAGTATGGCCCATGAAATGGCTGTTTATCCTGCTGTTAGAGGAGCGATATTTGATGTTGTGACCAACTTTTACAATTCCAACATGAGCTCTGCAAAAGCAGCCAAACAATTGGCAAGCGCCGTTCAGGCAGCTAAATAATAACTTTGGTTTCATCAGGTTCATTTTGATCCTCCTTTCCGGGGTTGGCGGTTTTGTGTGACAACCCCGGTTTAATTCATTCCAGAAACAGGTCGCTGATGAACAGCCAGACATCCTCCGGCGGACAAACCCCGGTAAGGAAATTCCTTAATGTGTTGGAAATTGCCTTACCCAAAGTGGTGCTGTCTCCGACCATTGCCTGCATCTTTTTCTTTGTTTACGGATTCATCATCTGGACAGCCTGGCTGTCTTTGACAAAATCCAGGCTGCTTCCCAAATACGAGATCGTCGGGTTTGAGCAGTATATTAAATTGTTCGAAAGTGAACGCTGGTGGGTAGCGATTCAGAACCTGTTTGTGTTTGGCGGTTTGTTCATCCTGTTCTGCACAGTGTTCGGCTTGTTGCTGGCGATATTGATCGATCAGAAAATTCGAATCGAAGGCGCCTTACGAACCATTTATCTCTACCCCATGGCCCTTTCCTTCATTGTTACCGGTACAGCCTGGAAATGGGTTTTGAATCCGGACCTGGGTTTGGAAAGGCTGGTGCAGAATATGGGATATGCGGAATTTACTTTCGATTGGCTGGTCAATTCCGAAATGTCCATCTATACGGTGGTTATTGCAGGAGTCTGGCAGTCCACCGGATTTGTCATGGCCCTCTTTCTTGCAGGATTAAGAGGCATTGACGACTCAATTATCAAAGCCGCACAGGTGGATGGGGCAAGCCTGCCTCGAATTTATTTAAGGATCATTATTCCCAGTTTACGACCGGTTTTCTTCAGTACAATGATCATTCTGTCCCATATTGCTATTAAGGCGTTTGACTTGGTTATGGTGCTGACCAGGGGAGGTCCGGGCTATTCGTCAGATCTGCCGGCTACTTTTATGTATGCCTTTTCCTTTACCAGAAACCGCCTGGCTTTTGGGGCAGCCAGCGCAATGATGATGTTTGCAACGGTGATGGCTATTATTGTCCCTTATCTATACTCGGAACTCAGGAGAAGTCGTCGTGAAAGCTGAATCTAACTTTGTTCCCCAAACAACAGGCGCAAAAATCGGAAGATTTATTGTCTACGCCATACTGTTTCTGTTTGTGCTGTATTTCATCGCACCGTTGATTGTGATGGTCTTCACTTCAGTTAAAACCATGGAAGATATCCGCAACGGCACCATTATTTCCATCCCGGTTGACATCACCCTGGAACCATGGATTTATGCCTGGAATACCGCCTGTATTGGAGTCAAGTGTGAAGGAATAAAAATCTATTTCTGGAACTCCGTGCGCATGGTGATACCGGCTGTGATCATCTCCACGTTGATTGGTGCGGTGAATGGTTATGTTTTTTCCAAATGGCGATTCAGGGGCAGCGAGATCTTATTTTCCTCGTTGTTGATCGGTTGTTTTATTCCGTTTCAAGTAATCCTGCTACCCATGGCGCGGACACTGGGAATCCTTAATATAGCGCAAGATGTCACCGGTTTGATCCTGGTGCATGTGGTCTATGGTTTGGCCTTTACCACCCTGTTTTTCAGGAATTTTTATGTCACCATCCCCGATGAACTGGTTAAAGCAGCCCGCATAGACGGTGCCGGATTTTTCAGAATCTTCTGGAAGATCATGCTGCCTGTGTCTATTCCCATATTCGTGGTAAGTATCATTTGGCAGACCACCCAGATCTGGAACGACTTTTTATTCGGTGTGGTCTTCTCATCCGGTGATACGCAGCCTATAACAGTGGCATTGAATAATCTGGTAAATACCTCTTCGGCTGTTAAAAGATATAACGTTGACATGGCTGCTGCCATCATCGCCGGATTACCCACTCTTTTTGTGTATATCGTGGCCGGCAAGTACTTTTTAAGGGGTCTGACGGCTGGTTCGGTGAAGGGGTAAGGTAAATTTTAAAAAAAAATGCAAAAGCATGCATTTAGTAGGGTGGATCGAGCGATAGCGGATCCGCCAACTTGCTCTAAGGTGGATTCGTCGATTCTCTCCTCAATCCACCCTGCAGCTTATCGACAAATAAAACTAACATTAACAAAACAAACTACTGAGAAAAACTATGGCTTCACTTACCATTAAAAACGCATGCAAGTCCTTTGGATCTACGGACGTTCTAAAAGGGGTTTCGATAGATGTGGAATCGGGAGAATTCCTTGTTCTGGTCGGTCCTTCAGGATGCGGAAAATCAACCCTGCTGAACCTGATAGCCGGGCTGGAAACCATCACTTCAGGAGAGATAGCCATAGGTGATAGAGTTGTTAACAAGGTTAGCCCCAAAGACCGTGATATAGCCATGGTGTTTCAGAGCTATGCGCTGTACCCAAACATGACAGTCTATAAAAATATCTCCTTCGGATTGGAAACCAGGGGTGTTCCCAAGCAGGAAATTGAAAATGCCGTGGAAAGGGTTGCCAAATTGCTGCAGATTACCGAGCTGTTGGATAGAAAACCCTCCCAACTTTCCGGTGGACAAAGACAGCGTGTTGCGATGGGTAGAGCTATCGCTCGAAACCCTGCAGTATTCCTTTTTGACGAACCACTCAGTAACCTGGATGCCAAATTGCGGGTGGAGATGCGGACAGAAATTAAACTTCTTCACCAGCGTATCAACACCACCATCGTTTATGTTACTCATGATCAGATCGAGGCCATGACCCTGGCAGACAGAATCGCCATTATGAAAGACGGTATTGTGCAGCAACTGGACAGTCCCCAGCAGGTGTATGACAATCCTGCTAACATTTTTGTAGCCGGATTCATCGGATCTCCTTCGATGAATTTCATTCGTTGCAAGGTAGGGAAATCCGGTAATTTACCGGCCATTGAACTCAATACGGGAGTAGAAACCGGCAAACAGATTCCCATCCCTGCTGCTGTTTGCGACTTAACATCCTACATCGGCAAAGAGGTTATCCTGGGCATTCGTCCCGAAAAAATCGCCCACGGTTTTCCGGAGCAGGAAGGAAACCCTGACATTCACGAACTCAAGTGCCGTGTCCAGGTTCTTGAACCCACGGGTCCCGACACACTGGTGTTTGTTTTGATTAACGACAAAGAGGTGACTTGCAGGGTTCAGCCGGCCGACGCGAAAAATCCCGGGGAAGATATGATATTAATGTTGGACATGTCCAAAGCCATCTTTTTCGATCAGGACACTGAAAACCGGATCAGTTGAAACTTATTGCTGCGAATGACTATAATCCAAACGGGACCTGACTATCATAGGCAGGGTAATATGGAAGGTGGCATCATTTAACCAAATGATACGATAAAGTGTTTTTATCTTTAAATATCTCCTCAAAATCAATAAACACTTGTTTCCAAGGCATCTTTTGAACTGAATATTGTTTACGCCATTCCGCCATTCACCCCAATTACCTGACCTGTGATATAGGAAGCATCCGGGGAACAAAGAAATGAAACCACTGACGCAACTTCCTCCGGTTGACCGATTCTTC
>JAKSDL010000900.1 GCA_022360105.1 Pseudomonadota bacterium | reverse complement strand
CCATCAATTGCATGTCATGTGAGCCCTCTTGCTCTTACTCTTACTCTTAATCTTAATCTTACTCGAAAGAATATTGCCTCTGTTTTCCATGTGAATCAAGACATTGGTGCGATTTCCATCAGAACGAATAAAATAAACAGCTTTTCCATTTAACAATGTTTCGCCCGATGGGCAACAAGTTGCCCATCCTACCATCCAAATGCATGTCATGTGAGCCCTGTGATGGGTAAGCTGAAGCTTACCTACATTCTGTGGCAGGAAGAGAAAGATTGAGGATATCAAAGATTTATTACTGATCCGAACGTTATTTCAACCCCCCATAATATCGATAATGACCGGTGATGGGGTAGCGGAACAGCATATCCTCGATTTCCGGTCCCTGACCGATGTTATGGGCAATCAGAGGATTGCCGGTGGTAGTTGATTTCCGGTTGATAACGATCCCGATATGGGGCAGGTTCCCGGGCAGCATCCAGGTGACCAGATCTCCGGGCATATAGTCTTTGGGATTTCCGGATTTATTAAGGACGGTACCTTTTCGTTTAAACAGCGTTTGGAGGTTTGGTACCCTCCGGTGGTCGATATTTGTATCCGGTCTTGTTAACCCCCAGGTCTTCGGATACTGGTGAAAATTGGCTTTCATATCTTCATGTACATCTTTCTGCAAATCAATTCCCAACATTCGATAGGAACGAATAACCACATCGGTGCAGACCCCAATATCATCAGGTACATCTCCGCCCGGATAGCTCATCCGACGATAGCTGCCATCATAAGTCACACTAAACGAGGTTCTTTCAATGACGGCTTGTACCAGTCTTTCACTGAACTTGTCCGGCTCACCGGGACGAAATGCCCATAACAGCGAAGGGAACATCAAAAGTGCAACAGGAATGATCACTCTCATATTGGCTACCTATAGATTGATTAACACCAGGGCAAAAGCAGTCAACACAATTGCCACACCATTTTTGGGAGTGATTTTTTCGCTAAAAAAAATCACGGCAACAACAGTCATCAATATGATGGTTCCCGCACTGAAAACAGGAAAGGCGATAGATGCCTTGATCTGATCCAAAGACAGGATCAGAAAATAGGAAGCAAATAAATTGGGAACCCCCACCAAAAATCCTATGAGCAACTCCTCTTTTTTCAGCACACTCACATACTTTATCGATACCGTTAAACTAAGGATTAAAGCCGAAAGAAAGAGACAAAACAAAAACAGTGGTTTCAACTCAAGTTGGGCATATTTTTGAAATATCTTATTACAGAATATGGCAATCCCAAAAAAGAAAAACAGCAGCACTAATGACCCGGTAATCTGGAAGCGTTCTCCCTCCCTGAAGTTAAAATTAACCAAGACAATGGAAAACAAACAAAGCACGATGCCCACTGTCTGGATTTGAGTTGGAATTTCCTGCCAGACAATAATGGAAAGTGTCATCGGCAATAAAACTCCTAATCGGCTGAACATGCCGGACAAGGCTATACCGTTTTTCCGCACGCTGATCTGGTAGTATATAAAAGCGGTACAATAGATCCAGCCGGTGAATGTCCCCAGGATGACGGACCAGAGGACGCTATCCGCTGATGAGAGTAGACCCGTATTTGTCTGGAAAAGCTCCACCAGCCGACCGATAAACTCCCCCAGGTTCAAGTAAATAGTAACCTCAGGCAACGATGAATGTGCCAGCATGTAGCCACTAAACACTACAGCCGTTAAATAGTTCATCGAGGTGACAAGATACCTGTTTGACTCCCGTTGTTCGCTGATTTTAAAAATAATGCCGATCACAGAGCTGCAGGCGACTGCTAATAAAAGATAAAGCATATAGTTTAACTACTCAAAATGTTATCTTCCAATGTTATGTATCATCCATTCTTTAGAGCTTTCGCCTCAACCTCTTCAGGCGTTCCTGTTGCAAGATCCCGGTTGCAAGACTTGAGCTACTTGTTTGATAGAATGATAGGGCAAGCTATTTCTGGCAAGGTACTTTTGAGATCGTTCACCAGGAATAATCAACAAATAATCATTCTCGAAGGCCGCCTTGCTGCGGATCAATCAGTACCTCTCCTTTTCGTTCAATTCACAACCAAATCAAAAAGTTATTACCAGATTCCCGGAAAACCTTTGGTTAAAAGGATTCAGGCATGTGAATTGCTCCCCCTTTCTTCAATTGGAGGTCTTGCAACAAAAAAACTGGTTTCTACGTATTAAATGTTATAAAATACCACCAAGCTTTCTTAATTATCATACTGATATAACAGGTTTGATGTGAGAACAAACATACTGGTAATTCTACTAACCCTCACGGTTTTAATCGCACCAAATACTTTGGCAAAAGGCTGGGTCAGTGTAAGTCTTCCGACCATTTACAGATTTTCCCAGAAAGATGACTCCTTTTTTAGCTCAGGGTCAACCTTAAGTGGGAAACCTTCCGGTTTTATTCTCCACGGGTCGATCTTTGAAATGCCTTTTGCAGGTTATGAAAAATACCAAATTACTTTGCAAGGCGACGACTCTGACGAAGTTGACGCCATTATCGACGCTGTTGTTTATGTGGAATTTTTCGATATCGGATTACATTTTGAACAGAAAAACACCCATATCCTAATTGGCTATGGGTATGGTTCACTGAAAACCGAATGTGATCTTACAACCTGCTCGACCATAGATTTTGATGAAGGTATTGCCCGGCAATATTTTGCTCAATTGGGAGTTGAAATAGTCGACAACTTAAATTTACACCTAAGTGCTCACCGAATTACTGGACAACAAGACATATCCAGTGGAACAACCTCCGACCATTTGGTTCTGGATGGTATGATGTATGCCTTTGGATTAAAACTGGGGTGGTAAAAAAGGCTAAACATTTTTGAAAACCAGCCGATAAGGTAATTAACTGGCTGTTTTTCGCCAGATTTCATTGATTTTTGTTCAATCCCTGATGGGGGCAAGAGAAAATTCGAGGGAGATAGACATGAAAGAAAAAAGAGCTGGTCGTTTACATAAGCTCTGGTTGGTATTGCTAATGAGCTGTTTATTGGGATTGGTCAGCACATCCGCCACAGCCCAAAGAAAGATAAAGGTTCCGAAGTCCAAAATCGGTGCAACACACCACACTCACACTACGGGTGATTTTGAACTGGATGAAAAAGCATCAACCTCTGATGGAAGCATTTCCAGCCCGTTAGTTGGTTTTGCCTTGTTTTACGAACGTCTATTTCTGGATAAATTCAGCGCCGGAT
>JAKSDL010000822.1 GCA_022360105.1 Pseudomonadota bacterium | reverse complement strand
GCTGGTTGACTTTCTGTTCAGCCCATCTTCTGGCTATAAAAGTGGTTCCTCGAAAGGGAAACGGATTGGGTATTTCAAAGATCCAGTCGGCCTGGGGCTCCTCAACGCTCCCATCCGGAAAATTTACCTGGTTGTTGACGTCAGTTTGACCCTCGGTGGATCCTAATTTTCGAATTGTTTTGTTTTTAAGAAGGTTTCTGACTTCAAAACTCGGTTTATGGATTCCATAACAAAAACGACCTTCCGGTAAAACAGAGGTTTTTAACTTCATGGCGGAATGCAATTATTTAAGATTTCAGTGAAAAGTTCTTTTGTTTTAACACACAGTTCAGGGTGTTATCAAAATGTGACCATATCATCGTCCATGCAGTTTGCCTGCGAACCAGGCAAGGTAGCATTGAATCCTAAAATGTGTGTTGTCACTTTGGATTTACTACAATTGATCTGCCTAGGCCAGTAGTTAAGCTCGTCACCTGGTAAACTTCCATAACTCTTTAGTTTATAAGGCTTTATCAATCCGAAAGTAATTGTTGGTTTTAAGTGGAAAACCACTGCTTTTTATGAGAGAATAACCACAAACATGTTGACTGCTAATTGCCGATGAATATTGGTGTTCAGCCGTTTTTATTATTTATCCGCCACTTGCTTTTGCAAGCTGCCGTAAATCATGTTCGTATTTTGGTTGAAGGTAGTGGTAATAGCGTCTGAGGGTAGTGCCTTCCTTCAATCTTGGGTTAAAACCTTTTGATAAGGAGGATGACATGCCACATCAACTGATCCCTTCCGTTGAAAAAAGAGTATCATCCTGGATTGAAATTCAGAAAAAACGTCAGGAACAGGATATGGCCGGTGAAGAGCCAAAGACAACCATAACTGTATCCCGGGAGTTTGGTTGTGAGGGCTACCCCTTGGTAGCTGAGCTCGAGTCCAGATTGGTTTCTATAACCGGTCAGTCTTGGACTATATTTGATAATCGATTTGTTGATCGATTAATCAAGGATAAAGAGATTTCCAAACATCTGGTAAAATCATTTGGAGACAGGGTGAAATATCTGGATTACATCACAGCAACCTTGCTGCCAAATTGGAAATCCGAGCCTGACGCCTTCAGGCTGATGATCGAAGCGATCTACTCTATCGCTCAGCAGGGAAATGCAATCATACTGGAGAGAGGCGCATTCGCCATAACCAAAGATCTGCCAAATTGTTTTCACTTCAGGCTGGTAGCACCGTTAGACTATCGAGTGAATTCATATGCCCGTCGGACGGGAATTGCTGAAGAGAAAGCGCGTGGTATTATCGCTGAAAAAGAAAAAGACAGGGCCGGATTTCTAAGTGATTTTTTGAATTGCAAGTTCGATCAGGAAAGTTTTCATGTTGTATATAACAACAGCAAGCTCCCCATAGAATCAATTGCAGGTTCGATACTTAACTTGTTGGAATTCTGAAAGGGGCAACTGGCTAGCAATGTTGGATCATTCGGGATCAAGATCAAGATCAATAACTTCCTCAGAAGCAGGTCCGATTTCAACTTCACCATTGTCAACAAGAGCCGTATTTTGATCATCGGAAGGTTCTTCAGCAGGTATTTCCTCGGTCTCAGACTCAATTGACTCATCTTCTTCCGATTGTTTGCTAGACGAACCGATTTCGAGATAGTCAGGTGATTCTTCAACATTCGTTTCCGGATCAGAAGTCGGTTCTACGGCTGAATCTGCAGGTTCAATTTGCTCACTTGCTTCAGTTTCCGGTTCGGTGATGTTTTCATCTTCTTCAGATGCAGTCTCATCAACTATTTCTGTTGAATCTGCTTCGGACAGAGGCGCTTCAACCGGAATGACAGGTTCATTAACGGCTGGAGCCGCTCCTTCGCTTTTAATCTTTGAAGTTCTAACTAGTTTTTCACCAATGACTCTTGCGATCCAAAGTGCGAGCTCAATGTTTTTAAGCTTGTTAAAAAAACTATATGAAATAACCATAACACCAAGGTCTTTCTCAGCTTTAATTGTTGCTGTAGAGATACTTTGGGTCACAAAACTGATTTCTCCAAATACATCTCCTGTACGTCGAAGCTTGTATAGGAATTTCCCATCAACGTAAACAGAAACACTTCCCCTGATGATAATATAGCAAAAGGCGTTTTCAGCGCCCTGCTTGATCAAAATTCTTTCCTTTCTGAAGCGAACAACTTTCATCACATCGATCAGCTGACGCAACAAGGATTCGCTCATATATTCAAAATTACGTTTGTTTTTCAGCAAGTTATAAACTTCTTCCTTTTTTGTTATGCTGTATTTTTCTGCCATAACTGCATCGTCGTCTTAAACCGATCGCTAATTGTTTTAGTGGTCTTAATGAAAGTAGGTCTTTTATTGGAACTAGTTTTGAGCAAATTTAAATCATGGGATCATAACGTAATAATAGCCCAATTTTAGGTAATATTCAAAGTATTACCTAAAAGATGTTAGTTTTGTGGTTGGACAATGCAATTCATGAATCAACACCATTTGCCTGAAATCATTGGTTGGTGCTTGTTGGCAACATTGTTTGAAATTGACTATCTACAGCTTAAACTGGATGGATAGCAAAGTGCTGCATTTAAATCTTCCAGGATTGCCTCAAACTGGAGGAAATTAAATATCAAAGTCAAGATGAAAGCCGGAAAGCATCGATTTTGCCTTTTTATCCAAACGTTGACGACCAACTGAATATAAACTATACTTAACACTGTATGAATCCAGATTTTATGGAGTGTTAGAATCCTGGATCGACGATTAACCCCATCCCCGCAAAAGTTGTTTTAGTGGTGAAGTATTAAAGCAGCAGCAATATCAGACATTTTCGGGGTGCAAAACACGATTCACCAATAGGAATTCATGCAGACAAACTACCGTGTTCTGATAGTGGATGATATTCCCCACAACGTGGAAATATTGGAAACCTCTCTTGAAGATAAATATATCCTGGCTACAGCCGGCAGCGGTGAAGAAGCCCTTGAAATTATACCTACTTTCCGCCCTGACTTGATTTTGCTGGATATCATGATGCCGGGAATCGACGGGTATGAGGTTTGCCGCAAAATTAAAGCGAATGAGCATTTAAGCTACATAAAGATAATTCTAGTCACAGGAAAAGCACTGGTTGACGAGAGGCTGAAAGGGTATGAGGTTGGTGCGGATGATTATGTGACCAAGCCATTTGTGATTAGAGAACTGGAAGCAAAAATTAAAGTGTTTTTGAATTTAAAACGATCACAGGAAATCGATCAATTGAAAACAGATCTACTGGTGCTGTTCGCCCATGAAACACGTACGCCGCTCAATGGAATTATTGGAGGATCAGACTTGTTGCTGCTTGATGATTCTCTGGATGAGTCCATCCATCAAACCGTGCAATTGATATCCGAAAGTGGTCAACGTCTATTGGACTTCATCGATAAAACCATGTTTTTGTGCGAGTTGAAAAGTATGCCGCGCTTGAAAATGATTAAGCAGTCTTACACACAAATGGTCAAAAATGTCATTGAATCGTTGTCAACTGTTGCGAAAGAAAAAGGAGTGATACTCAATTTTGAGTGTAACGATGAATTTGCTTTTGAAGCTGAGTGGATAATGATGGAAAAGGCAGTTCGATATGTCATGGATAATGCCGTGAAATTTTCCAAAAAGAAGGGCATGGTGGAAATCAGCTTGGCAAAGGAAGAGAATACGGCGGTATTGACGATTACTGACCATGGGGAAGGTATTCCACCGGAATGGATCGATAAGATATTTAATGAATTTTCTGTCAAAGATATTGTTCACCACCAAAAAGGGCAAGGTCTCAGTTTAGCTACTACAAAACACATTCTTGAAATTCATGGCGGAGACATCACCGTATCAAGCACCGTCAATGAGGGAGCGACATTCAAAATATCTATTCCGATGCGTTAAGGCTAAATAAGATCCCGGTACAAACAAGCCATTTCACAACAAGTTCACTTCCAAAATTCATTTATTAAATCGATGATTAGTAAGGTATTGCCACTTCTTTTCCTTACTTCAAACACCTCGGTAATTCTACAAATTAATTCACCAAGCTTTAGCACATTTCAACCTGATGAATTTTATTACTATCATGCGTTTTTTTTCTTTAGAATGAAGTGTTTTGTTCATTTCAACTTCGAGTGTTAATTATTATATTACAAATAGTTAGCCCACTATTTTCTATGACTTGAACCCATCGATGCACAAGTCGAAATACTAAAAAAGTGCAATTTTTACTTTAAAAAAATAAAAAAGATATTTTAAAGAAAAAAAATATGAAATGGTGCTGTCTAAGTAAGAAGGGTGACTAGCTTTAGAGGTTTTCTGACCAGCATTTATTTCAGTATTATCAGCTAGTTAGGCCCAGATGTCTTTTTCGGAACCAAGGATAATCTCCATAATCTTGCTGAAGCAAAGTAGTGGAGATGTAAATAGTTGATAGTTCGCAGGTGAATTGTCCGGTGAATATGAGGACTCAAGGATAGATTTGAAACATTATATACAAGAGGTAGTTGAACGCTGGGAAACATCTGCTTGTAATTGTTGTTAAATGGTTGAAGTTCAAATTTCGATCTGTCTGTTTGAAGATTAATGAGTAGATCACATAATTGTAATGAACGATTGCGATAAGGAGTAAAAATGGCGTTATCAAAACTGCAATACTTCGAAGATGCGAATCTTCGCCTTTCAGAATTTACCAAAGCGCTATCTCACCCGGCTCGGCTTGAAATTCTGAAGACATTGGCAAAACAGGAGACCTGCATTTGCGGTGAAATCGTGGAGAAGCTGCCACTGGCGCAATCAACCGTTTCGCAGCATTTGAAGGAATTGAAAAAGTACGGATTGATCAGTAGTGAAATCGACGGACCCAAATCCTGCTATACACTAAACTGGAACAAACTTGAGAGCTATTTTGGACTGGTCCAGGGATTTGCTGAAAATCTAAAAAAAATGAACGCGCCGATGATGTAACAGGTGAGTCTCATAACCCCCAGATTTGAGACACAACAGGAAAGGCCGATTATTCATTTTGAATGGTCGGTCTTTCCCAGTTGATAGACTTGTTAAGCATTGAGGGCTTGATCAAAGTCTTCGATGATATCATCAATATTTTCTATTCCCACGGTTACCCGAACCATGTCCGGTGTGACACCAGCCGCATTTTGTTCTTCTTCCGATAGTTGTTGATGAGTGGTGGTCGCTGGATGAATAACCAGCGTTTTTGCGTCAGCAACATTGGCAACCAGGGAGGCGAGTTTGACATTGCTGATAAAACTCTTTCCTCCTTCCGATCCGCCATTGACACCAAAGGTAAAGATCGATCCGAAAAGACCTGGTTTAAACTGCCTTTTTGCTAGTTCATGATCACGGTGACTGGGCAAACCTGCAAAACTCACCCAGGAAACTTCGGAATGCTGTTCCAGGAATTGAGCAAGTTTCAAAGCGTTTTCACTATGTCTTTCCACCCTTAAATGAAGGGTTTCCAGGCCTTGTAGAAAAAGAAACGAATTAAAAGGGCTGACAGCCGTACCCAAATCTCTAAGCAGAGTCACGCGGGCTTTGCCAATGAATGCGGCATTTCCAAAGGCTTCCGTATACACAGCTCCATGGTAGGCAGGATCTGCTTGAGTCAACATTGGAAATTTGCCACTGCTTTTCCAATCAAAATTACCGGAATCTATTATGATACCCCCGATAGATGTTCCGTGACCGCCAATAAATTTGGTTGCAGAATGAATAACAATATCTGCGCCATATTCAAAAGGACGGCAAACTATCGGAGTGGCAAAGGTACTGTCCATGACCAAAGGTATTTGATGCTGGTGAGCCAGTTCTGCCAGTTTGGGGATATCTGCTACATTACCTTCCGGATTTCCAATTGTTTCCACATATATTGCCCTGGTTCTCTCATTAATCAGGGGTTTTAGTGAGTCGGGATCATCGCTGTTTCCGAATCTAACGGTAATGCCATAATGAGCAAATGTATGTGCAAACAAAGTATGGGTGCCACCGTACAAGCTGCTGGAACTGATAATCTCATCTCCGCTACCTGCAATGTTTGTAAGTGCCAGAAATATTGCGGATTGACCCGAGGAAACAGCCAGGGCTCCCACTCCTCCTTCCATTTCCGCCATGCGTTTTTCAAACACGTCTGTGGTCGGGTTCATGATTCGGGTATAGATATTTCCGGCTTCTTCCAATGAGAACAGCCTTGCACAATGCTCGGGACTGTCAAAGGTATAGGATGTTGTTTGATAAATTGGTACGGCTCGGGAATGACTGGATGGGTCCGGGGATTGACCTCCGTGAACAGCAGCTGTTTCAATTCTGTATGACTTTGTCATTGCTTTCTCTCATCTAGAGTGTCGTTAGGGGGAAACGGTGAGATTTATCGAAAAAGTCAAATAAGATCAATGAATTGACCAGATTTAGCTTCTCGACCAATTGTAGCTGGTTTCCGTATAGATATTCTTGATCCATTGACCAAAAAACTCGTTTCGGTGGGAACGCCAGCAATTAACCGGATTGGATAGATCAAAATTAACAGGGTCTTTAACATCGGTTCGCTGTTTATCCCGATCACGCCTGGTTTCTTCGACCAACCTGCCCGAGTTGTATTCTGGATGTCCCAGGTGCATTAAAAAGCGCATATCCGTGGTCTCGAATATGACATATCCTGCTGCCTCGGAATGTGCCAATAACCTTAGATTGCCTTTGTCCCTTTCAGCTTCCAGAACTTCATCAGAATAGCCTGAATGCCGGCTGATGGGACATCGGAATACATCATCAAGATCCCCGGTGACAGGGTGACTCTTCACCAGATTCTTGGTCTCGAATATTCCGAACAGCTTGGTATCATAGGTTATTTTCTCAATACCAATCGCTTTGGCCAATGCCATTCCTCCCCAGCAAATTCCCAAGGTGGAAATAATATTTTTCCGGGCAAACTGAACAATGCTTTGTACTTCGTCCCAGTACTGCACTTTATCAAATTCCAGTTCTTCAACCGGAGCGCCGGTAATTATCAAACCATCTAGGGGTTTGTCATAAACGGCATCACGAAAGGTAATGTAGAGATCGTTAAGATGTTTCTGACTTGATGAGTTGTATTGATGGGTGCTTAGTTTTATCCAGACAGGTACTATCTGCAAGATCGATTTTCCAAGTGGATACAGCAGATTGAATTCATAGGTCTGAACGTTGGGCATAATATTCAAGATGCCGATTCTTAGCGGTCGGATATCCTGCCTGGCCGCATCGGCCTCTGAAATGCAGGTGATATTGGTGGATTCGAGTGCTGCTTTTGCGTGGTAGTGCTCCGGAGTAATAATCGTCATGACATGCAACCTGGTTGACCTGTATGTTTTATCGTTTGCTTAAGCTTCCTATTCTCCCAAGATAGTACTTTAAAAACAAGACCCAATTCGAGATCCAATACAAGGCAGCAATTACATAAGTTTGTAAAATCAGGTCTCTGATTAGAGTAATAATAGATGGCAGGAGGGTATTACAGAACTTGAAATGATACTCTCGATCTATTCCAGGGGCTTAAATGTCAAAAGTAAGTGGAATACCGCTCATTTCCTTTTCCAGCAAATCTTTGATAGTGACATTTTTAAGTACGTCTTCCTGGGCGTTTTTCATCTTTTGCCAGACTGGCCTGGTCACACAATTTTCTACACGATCGCAAACGGCCGGAGTGGACAGACATTCGGCTGGTGAAAGATCACCCTGCAGCGACTCAATTACATTGAGCAAGGTAATTTCCTCGGGTGCTCTTTTCAATACAAACCCACCTTTGGCTCCTCTCAAAGCACTTACGATATTTTTGTTTTTAAGGTCGATCAGGATATTTTCCAGATAAGAATCATCCAGATTTTGACTTGCAGCAATTTCCTTCCTTTTCGTCGGTCTTTGTTGATAATTGCGTGCTATTTCGATAACGGCCCGAATGCCATATCTGCATTTACTTGAAAGTTTCATAGCAGTAATTTGCGCATCACAGGCGCATTCTGCCCGGGAGTCCGAGCTCAGATTTTTTAAAACACTTGGTCCGGTTTCAGGAGGTGGATAATCTCTCCTAAAACCTCACACAGTCTATAGCTAAATGTTCACAATGCCAATAAACATTATGCTATTGAATTCTTGCTCTGGCAAGGACTATTTCAAGCATTGTGGTGCATTCCGCATGGTGGCAGAATCGACATCAATTGCAATTTTTCCGCAGAAAACGCAGGAAATTCCCGGGTTTAATTTTTCAGTCTTTCCAGAACTTTTCCTTCCCTAATGCTTATGATCACTTCCTCCAGGGGGATGTTTTTCCCGGAAAGCTCAAGTCCCTTCTTTACCATCAAAGGTAAACCGGAACAACAGGGTACTTCCATTATGGCAATAGTCACACTGTTAACGTTGGCGGTCCGGAAGATTGCGGCGAATTTATCAACGTAGGCTTGTCCGTCATCAAATTTAGGACAGCCCAGCATCAGAATTTTGTTCCGCAAAAATCCTTCGTGGAAATCAGGGCAGGCTGCGGGAACGCAATCAGCAGCTACCAGTATGTCAGCATTATTTAAAAAAGGAGCCGTCGGCGGAATCAAAGCAATTTGAATCGGCCATTGTGCCAAGGCCGATGGACTTTCAGGTCTGCTGACCGGCTTATTGGCATCTTCGCATGCTACCGGGTCTGTAAACTGCTGAATGGCAGCAGAAGGGCAACCGCAGCCTGCCTTCATTGGCGGAGCAAGGTTGGCATGAGCAATTTGGGTCAAATGCTCTTTAACAGCTGCTTCATCAAAAGGTTCAGCTTCTCTTTCAACAATCTTTAAAGCATCGACATGACAATCGCCAATGCAGGCACCCAAACCGTCACAGAAAACATCATTGATAACCTTTGCCTTACCATCAATTACTTGAATAGCTCCCTCTTCGCAAGCTGTAACACAGTCGCCGCAACCATCACACAGCTCCTCGTCAATTTCGATTATTTTTCGTTTTATTTTCATGATAACTCCTATGTTCAATCGGTCCGGAATAACCTACAATAATTTTCAGATACATATTAACTCTTATCTGACTACTATTAACTCACGGATACAAAGCAATCGGTTTGACTTAAGTCAAGAAGCATTATGATGGATAAAATTCTCGAAACCCTTTCAAAAACACCCCTGTTTCAAGGACTGGATAAGGCTCACTTGGATAAGCTTGCTGCAATCACAATACCGAAAGAGTTTTCCAAAGGCAGCATGGTGTTTTTTGAAGGAGATGAAGGTAACGGATTTTATACTGTTTGTTCAGGCAGAGTTAAAGTTTTTAAAAACTCCTCGGAAGGAAAAGAGAAAATACTCCATATTATAGAACCCGGCCAGCCCTTTGGTGAGGTTGCGGTTTTTTCCGGCAAAAGCTTTCCTGCCAATGCCGAAGCACTGATGCAAACCTCGCTTCTTTTTTTTTCAAGACAAGAGTTCATCAGGGTGATTTCTGACAATCCGTCTCTTTCCTTAAACATGATGGCCTTGCTAACCCAACGTCTGAAACAATTTGCAGATCAAATTGAAAACCTTTCCCTGAAAGAAGTTCCTGCCAGGCTGGCTCATTACCTTCTCTATCTGACAGAAGAGCAGCAATCCTCTGAAAATATCAGGTTGACCATTACCAAGGGTCAACTGGCAAGTATGCTGGGGACTATTCCGGAGACCCTTTCCCGAATTCTTGCCAAAATGCAAACCCAAAAGCTGATTGAAGTGAACGGCAAGCAGATCGTTATTAGCAATCTGGAGGAACTTGAATATTTGGCGGAAAGCGGAAGATTTAATGGTGATTAATCAGACCCGGTTTTCACCGGGTCATACATGTCATTCCTGTTCCGCCAACCACCGTTCGGCATCCATGGCAGCCATGCAACCTGTACCTGCAGCGGTAATAGCCTGTCTGTATACGCTGTCTGTCACATCACCACAGGCAAAAACACCCTCAACATTGGTTTTTGTGGTGCCCTGTTGAGTTATTAAATAGTTTTTGTCATCCATTTCCAAGATACCATCAAACAAACTGGTGTTCGGCGTGTGCCCAATCGCAACAAACATGCCTTCTGTTCCTAACAGCCTTGATTCACCTGTTTTGACATTATTTACTTTTAAATCGGTCATGCCGCTATCGTCACCGACAACTTCTTCTACAACCGAATCCCAGACAATTTCGATCTTTTCGTTTTTGAGAACTCTGTTCTGCATGGCTTTGCTGCCACGAAATTCGTCGCGACGATGAACCACAAAGACTTTTTCACAAAAATTAGCCAGGTAGGAAGCCTCTTCCAAAGCGGTATCCCCTCCTCCGATCACGGCTACTTTTTTGCCTTTATAAAAGAAACCGTCACAGGTGGCACAGGCGGACACGCCCCGGCCTTTGAACCTGGTTTCGCTTTCTATCCCCAAATAACGTGCCGAGGCACCTGTGGCGATAACCAGGGCATCTGTCGTAAAAAGCTTGTCGGTAGTGTAGACCTTGATTGGTTTTTCCGAAACATCTACTTGTGATACTTCTCCAAATTCTATTTCAGTTTCGAATCTGGCAGCTTGTTGTTCCATTTGACTCATCAACAGGTTTCCATCAATACCTTCCGGAAACCCCGGAAAATTTTCAATGTCGGTGGTGGTAGTTAACTGACCACCCTTTTGGAAACCAGTTAAAATCATTGGTTTTAAATTGGCTCTTGCAGCATAAATGGCAGCAGTATATCCCGCCGGTCCGGAGCCTAAAATAATGATCTTTTTGTGTGCTGCATCCATAAATTTATGTCCTTAGTCGTTTTTTTCTTTTTCATCTGTCGTCTTGTCCTGGGTATCCGGCACGCGGCATCCATTCGGCGATAGTCAAGTGGGGATTCCCAATTTTGGTAACAACCATTTTTGAACGACAAACCAGATGACTATAAAAAGCAATAATTGTAATATTTCCATTGCAACTATCTGTTATTAGATTGAATCCTATTAGATTATAAATATCAGATCGATCGCGGTTTAGATTCGCCACATGAATGGCCGTTAAGCAGTATGGGGCAATTTAATGATCATCGGGAAAGCCTGTTGCACAGGACTGACAATTAACGACCTTGACACGAATGATGAATCCGGCCATTAGCAACTGCCGGGCAACATCGAGCGGACGACAAATCCACTTCCCAGAAATGAATCTTCAAAATCGATGATGCTGTGATCGTAGTAGTCCTTTTCGTTGCTGTTAAAAATAATCTCAATCCCGTTGGCTGTTATGGTTTCATCCTGCTCGTTTAGCTCATCCAGAGCTAGTCCTAATCTTGGCCCGCCTCAACCAATACCTTGTATATAAAGGCGAATCATCTTTTTTTCATGTTGCTTTAAAACCGTCAGCAATTCTTTGCTGGCTTTATCCGTTACTTGTATATTAGCCATTTTTTCTTTAATATGAATAAGTTAAGTAAAATTAGGTAACGCTACACTGTGGGCTTTTCCTTAAAATTGCAGAGGGTATACCAAATCATCATTCAAATGGTTTCTGCAATGAAATGTTCCATTTTTTCATATACTTCCATACAGCTGTTCGACTAACACCAAGTCGTCTTGCCACCTCTGCCTTGTTCCAATCACTGTCATGAAGTAACTCAAGTAACGTTTCCTGGGTCAATGTTCGTCCCGGTTGAGAATGACTTCTTGGAGGCGTCATTTGAAATGGCGCAGGAGGCATAAAATGAGTTTTTCTTATCTCAACCGGCAGATCGAACGTATCTATCTCTTCAGAATTGCATAACACAAAAGCATGCTCTACCGCATTCTCAAGTTCGCGAACGTTACCTTGCCAGTCATAATCCATTAATATCTGGGTGGCTGCTTTGGTGAATCCTTTGATATTTTTACCTGTTTTGCCATTCTGTTGTTTGATAAAATGCGCAGCCAGGAGGGGGATGTCTTCCTTCCTTTCCCTAAGGGAAGGCACGGAAATCGGGAATACTTTAAGCCGGTAGTATAAATCTTCCCTAAAGGTTCCTTTTCGGATCAAGTCGTAGAGATTCTTGTTGGTTGCGGTGATAATTCGGATATCCACCTTGCGACGCTTTGACTCACCTACCCGTTCCACTTCTTTTTCCTGCAGGACTCTCAGCAGCTTAACCTGTATATACGGACTGATCTCACCAATTTCATCCAAAAATATGGTGCCCCCGTCTGCCTCTTCGAATCGTCCTTTTCTATCTTTGATGGCACCTGTGTAGGCTCCTTTTACATGACCGAACAACTCGCTTTCCAGCAACGATTCGGAAAGTGCGCTGCAATTAACAGTGACCAGGGGTTTTGTAACCCTGTTGCTGTTGAAATGGATGGCCCCGGCAACCAGCTCTTTTCCGGTGCCGCTTTCGCCCTGAATAAGGATGGTAGCTTCACTGGCAGCAGCAGCTTTGACAGCCTGAAACACCTGCTGCATGATGTGACTTTTCCCGATGATCCTGTCCAGGTGATGGACTTCACCAAGTTTTCGTCCGATCTCTTCAACCTGCTTCTTGGTTTTGTCCAATTCGGTAAGATCGGTGACTGTTTCAACAACACCAACAGCTTTTCCTTCACTGTTTTTCATTAAACGTGCATTCTTTAATACCGGCACGCTGTAGCCGTCTTTGTGTTTGAGATGGCATTCCACTCCATCTACTGACCCTCGTTGAAAAATTCCACAGTCCCCAAAACTATGGGGATATTGTTTACCTACTCAAAGGTCGAAATTAAGCAAGTCACAACCTTTTCCCAAAACATCTTCCGCTTTATAACCCGAGATCTTTTCCATTGAATGATTCCAGAGACTGATCTTTCCCTGTTCGTTCAGCGCAAATACACCTCCTGCCATGGAATCCAGGATCAAATTGATAAAATTTTCATCGAGATTGATATCACTAAACGTTGCCATATTGCCTTTTTGAAGTTAGTTGCGAATATTGTGAACTAAATCTAGCGTTACCTAATTTAAATGTAACGTTACCCTGGATTGGCTGTCAAGTTTCCGTTTTTTTCGTTTGGTGTCATAATGAGTTCATCATTCAACCAGAACACGATCACTTTTGTTTATATTTCAGTTGGTTACATCATAGGCACGATTGGATATTCCGGATTGGGGATCACCGGATTGTTTGGCCTGTAAGATGGTCTGGTATTTGAAGGTAGATTTTTCAAAAAGCTTGATTGTTTTTTCAATGACTATACCGGGGTGCCCTGAGCTTGCAGTCCGGTTCTATTTTGATCCATGGATTAACATTTGCTTGTACACAGTAAATTTGTATCAGTAGCGGAGTTTATGATATGCCTTTGTTCGAATTTGAATGTAATTCCTGTAACCACAGGTTTGAGGAGCTGGTTTCGTCGTCATCCAAAATAGTTGAGAAATGCCCGAAATGCGAAAATAGTGATGTCAAAAAACTGGTGTCAGCCGGTAGCATAAAATCCGGCGGAAACACAGCAGCATCAGCTCCTTCTCCCGCTCCGGCATGTTCACCGGGCGGTTGAGCAATTGGATAGTTTCCCAGGTTGGGAAAACAAAAAGGCAGGGAAAGATAAGCTGTGGAGGCGGCTGATCACTAAACCAAGAGCCGACTTTTACAGATTGGTTGGAGGGAAAGACAACTGTCTTTGCAAGACCTTTTCTCCGGGTTGTTTAGGCCCGGAGAATGGTTCTTAATGATTCTCTTCACGCATTTCTCGATGTTCCATCTCTTGAAAATAGGATTCAATTTTATCCCAAATCTCTTCCAGGTTGCATCGCATAAGAACCAGGTCCTGTTTCTGCCCGTTAATATCCTTCACATAGTTTTTGATCACTACATCCTGCTTGAATCCCAGGCGTTCAAAGATCTTTTTGGCATCTTGCTGAGGGGCCATGATCTCTACAACCATTTCCTCAACTTCTTCTTTAAGGGCCATCTCGTAAAGTTCTTCAGCCATCAACATTCCCAGGCCTTTGCGTTTGAATTCCGGACCCACTATTAAACGAAAGTCGGCAAGATGTCGCTCCCATCCATGAGGTCGCATCTCCAGGCCCCCATCCGCAACGATTTCTCCGTCTACTTCTGCAATGATTCTTTTGTAATTCCTGATTCCATCATTATTAATCCGGTTTTCAACGGCTTTTTCATCCAAAACATCAACCCTAAGATATAGCCGGTCTTCGGGAGGAAGGTTTCTAAAAAAAGCTAAGGATTTCTCAAGGTCTCCAGCGGTCAACGGTCGAATCACAACACTGGTTCCATCTTTTAACTTCAATTTTTTCCCCATAAATCTACCTCCTCTCTAAAAGAATTGAATTATCAAAAAAGGATATTTCTAAAACCTTCCCACATGCGACCAGACATCTCCGCAAGCCAGTATGGTCTTAGCAAATGAAAGAAATTGGGTTTATGTTGATCAAACAATTGTCGATTTACTGTTCAGGCAAGGCATGAACATAGACAGGCGAATAACATCTTATAAAAAAGGGCCTAGGTACTTCCGATTTTCCCGGACCAGCCCTAAAGTCCCGAGATTCCTTTGCCTGTATTGTATTACACCACCCTTTGAAAGTCAACGGCACGCTTAAATTGGGGATTTGTACCGAATTCTTTTTTGTCACAAAACGGGATTCCATTTTTAGAGAAAACGTTTTTATGCAAAACACAAATTTTGGGATTGGCTTAATCTCCCATAGCCGATGGTCATGGAATTGACCATCAAAGCGCACTGAATAATATTTGGCATAAATCTTTCAGATGGGTAAAAGTCAGATAGTTTAGCGATGGTGTTCCGG
>JAKSDL010000513.1 GCA_022360105.1 Pseudomonadota bacterium | reverse complement strand
GTTCTGCTGGAAAATGCAGATCGAAAAATTAATTTTTAAGAAAATGAATGTCTTTCAAAGGTTTTATCCCTAATTATCTAGTAAGGAGGAGAGATGAGTGTTCCCGGTATCACCCAGACCAGTCAATATTTGACCTTTGTCCTGGATAAGGAAATATATGCCATCAATATCAACCAGGTCCGCGAGGTTCTTGATTTTACCAAGACCACAAGGGTTCCCCGCATGCCGCCGTTTATCAAAGGAGTGATCAACCTGAGAGGCGGGGTGGTGCCGGTGGTGGATCTGAGGCTGAAGTTCGGCATGGCGGCGGAAGAGCAGACCGTGGATACCTGTATCATCATCATTGAGGTCAGCATTGAAGACTCGCAAACGCTCCTGGGAATCATGGCGGATTCGGTTCAGGAGGTAATGAGCATGGAACCGGATCAAATCGAACCGGCCCCGAAAATCGGAACCCGCCTGAAAACGGAATTTATTAAAGGCCTGGGAAAAAGAAACGATGATTTTATCATCATTCTTGACAGCGACAAGGTCTTTTCTGCGGAAGAGCTGACCATTGTGCAGGAAGTCGAAGATACAACTGAACCTGAACAGGAATAGGATAACATCACTTCCGGATTTTATGCTGGGAAGATCAAAAAGGAGCTAAAATGAAATTCAAAGATATCAAAATCGGTAAAAAGATGTTTGGCAGTTTTACGCTGGTGGTGTTGATATTTATCGTTGTTACCGGCTATCAGATCTTTGAGCTAGGTGTCCTGGGAAAGCTTCAACATGAAGGTGCGAAAAGAGGGGAAGATGCCGTTGCCCTTCAGGATGTTATGATTCACCTTGAAGAGGTCTATACCGTTATGGCAGATGCCGTCATCAACCGGGATATCAAGGCTGCCCATGAACATTTCTCCGCCGTGAAAGCCTCAGCAAAAAAAGACCTGTCCATTGTGGACGAACTTGTGGACACCGACCGGGAGAAAAACATTGCTGCTGACTATCGCAGGCACCTGAACGCCTATCTTGATCTTTATGAAGAAAAAGTCATGCCGATCCTTGAAAAGGAGGAATCC
>JAKSDL010000123.1 GCA_022360105.1 Pseudomonadota bacterium | reverse complement strand
TTGTTTCCTGAATTTTTTAAACATCGTACAAAACCACTTTATTTAATTGGCTCTTCCATTGGTGCCTGGAGATTCGCTGCCATGTGCCAGAATGACCCGGTTGAAGCCCAACAAAAATTTGAAGATGCTTATATTCATCAACGTTATAGTTCAAAACCCAATGCCCGGGAAGTGTCAGTTGAAAGTAACCGTATCATTGACATCTTTTTGGGGAAAAACGCGGTTGAGGAGATTTTAAGCAACTCGGTATTTAAAATCGGATTTATCTCCGTACGTTGTAAATGGCCGTCTACAAGTGATTCCAAAGCGTTACTTGGTACAGGACTGCTCATAGCCTCTGCAGCTAATCTGATCCACCGTCGTTTGCTTAGAATCCAGTTTGAACGCACACTGTTTCATCATCCTGAGATCAATCCTCCCTATCTGGATACCAATGAGTTTCCCCTGTCCAAAGTCACCTTGACAGCAGTTAATTTCACAACTGCCTTGTTGTCATCCGGTTCAATTCCGCTGGTGATGGAGGGAATGAAAGATATTCCCGATGCTCCAAAAGGAACTTACCGGGACGGCGGATTGATCGACTATCATATGGATATTCCCTTTCAGGCAGAGTCTCATGAAATTGTGCTATACCCGCATTTTTCCAACCGCATCGTACCCGGCTGGCTGGATAAGGCTTTGAAATGGAGAAAACCCGGGGCAGACAATATGAAAAATGTTCTGCTTATTGCTCCTTCCCGGGAATACATAGAAAACCTGCCAAACGGCAAAATTCCCGATAGGAACGACTTTGTGCTCTATAATGGAAGAGATAAGGACAGATTCAGGGATTGGAAAACAGTTGTTGCCGAAGGACAAAAACTGGCGGATGAATTTATGGAAGTGGTGAAATCCGGGCAAATTCGCAACAGAATTCAACCGCTGTAACACGCTGTTACAGCAAACAAAAACGCCGTCTGAAAACGCATTTCAGACGGCTCGTTGGTTCCAGGGAAATTAAAATTAAAGGCGTGAAAGTTATTTACCCTTTTTCCGTATGTGTGAAAACGCCGTCCCAGGCATCACCGGGAGAGTTATCTATGTAATCGTAGCAACGGTCAATATATGTTTGTGAAGGACCATCCATTGGCATTATCTCAAGCACGGATTCGAATACGACGGCGGCTTCTTTGAATTGTTGTTTTTTGTATAAAGCCAGTCCTTGATGAAAAATCTCCATGGCTTTTGCACGCTCACCTGTTACGTTGCCCTTGTTGTCCAGAATTTCAAAAACGGTAATCGGTTCATTTCTGCCCACCACTCGGATTGTATCCAATTCCCTGACTTCGATTTCGTTTATCGCCTGCTGGTAGGTATGTTCCGAAATCATGGTATAGATTTTATAAAACTTGTTTGCTCCTTCCAGACGGGCAGCCAGATTCACCGAATCCCCCATGATTGTGTAATCCATTCTGGATAGTGATCCCATATTACCTACAACCATGGGGCCGGAATTAACCCCCATTCTCACAAGCAGCTGTGGTTTGCCCTCTTCCGCCCACTTCTTGCGAAGATCCGACAATCGTTTTTGCATTTCGATGCAAGCCAAGCAAGCCAGGGAGGCATGATTTGGCTGATTTAAGGGTGCTCCCCAAAACGCTATAATCGCATCGCCTTCAAACTTATCAATGGTTCCGTCAAAATCCGCAATAATGTCGCACATTTCGGTCAAATACTCATTGAGCAGTTGTACCAACTCATCCGGAGTCAACGATTCAGAAATGGTTGAAAACCCTTGTACATCTGAAAAGAAGGCGGTCATTTCTCTCCTTTCACCACCCAGTGATAAGGCACTGGGATCTTCAACAAGCTTGTCTATAACTTTAGGGGAGAGATATTGGCCAAAGGCGTTTTTAATAAAGCTTTTTTCCTTTCTTTCTTCAATAAACAAGTAAACATTGATGGTGAGAAATCCCAGGATTGCTGCAGTCAGCGTGTAGCTCATGGCAAACACTACATCAAAATATATGTACGCAATAAAACAGAAGACAAAATAGACTGCGAGCAACACAAAGGATACTATGAATCTGAATCGGGGCTCTGAAAGTGAATGTGTGTAGATTAACGCAATCAGCATTGCCAGCATGAGTGCGATTTCACCTACTGCCGAAGCCGCTGTTAAAGGGGCTCCCTTTAGTATCGTTGCAACTTCATAGGCAAGTGCCTCCACGCCCCAGATCTCCCCTAGGACGCTATCAAACTTGTCATGTCCGACCTCGGCCGTTTCGCCTACAAAGACAATTTTTCCTTTTACCAATGCTTGATATTCGTAAATCTCTTCTTCATCCTCCATGTCAAGCTCGAGGATATCCATGGCTGAAATCCCAACATTGGGGTCTCGACTTAGGAAGTTGACATTTTCAAGTGGCGAAAAATCGGTCACCATATCATTGAATTGATCAAGCTTAATCTCCAAATCACCTAAAATCAGAAGATTCCCATCAATTTTTGGTTCCACACCGAGTGCCACGGCAGCTGTTTTAACAGCAACCGGCCATTCGCCATATTTTTGACCAACTTCCGGATAGATTCTCAATCGGTTTTGCATGCCGCCTACTTCCTTATGATTGGAGTAAGCCGTAACTGCTGCTTGTCTGATGATCTCGGTAGGATACGAAATTCGTATAAATTTATCGGAGTCTCTGTCATCGAATACCAGTTGGGAGACGACGATAACATTGCCCGCTTCTTTAAGATCTTTTGCAATGGTGGGATCTTCACCGTATGAACTGGCAAAATCCATCAACATGTCGATAACGACGATCTCTGCGCCCAATTCCCGTAATCTTTTTGCTATAACTCCCAGGTCTGTCCTTCTTAGTGGAAAGCTGCCATATTCTTCGAAAAATTCTTCATCCTGGACAACCATGGCAATTTTCTCATTGGGGAACCGGACTTTTTCAGGGTCACCATAAGTGTTTCTGACGACATGCCTGAAGGAAAGCGTCAGGTTCTCAAATCCGGCAAACCATTCATATCGTTCAGCGGGAATGATTAAGATAAAAAGAAGAATTGTGAAAATTATATCGAAACGTTTGAGCATTTTTTTCATTTTTAGAAAGCTCCTGACGAAATTTCACATGCCAAGGCAGGTATTGAGGTTGACCTTTGGATTTTTCCTTGAACATATAAAAAACCTCTGAAAAATGGAAAACCTATGTTCAGCATTTTCTTTTTATAACAGAAAGTTGACGTCTAAGTAAAAGTCAATTTCCTAAAAAAGACTCGCTAAAGTTTTACACCCTTCAGAGGTTTTTTCACTATGATTGCCCCCTTGGTGCAGCCAGGGTCCTGCTTCAGGGGAACAACCTTCATCGCAATAGTTAAGTCGGCAGGCTGTTTATTAGTTGGCCATAGCCTGGGTCCACTCATTGAGTTCTTTTCGATACGCAGCATCTAATTTAAGCTTTTTGTATACCCTGAACAGGTAAGGCGTCATTTCTATGTCATCAGGGTTGTCTGCAAGATACTTGCGGTACTGATCCATGGCAGCAACCCACATATCGACTTTCTCAAAGTATGTTCCCAGGATGAATGTATCTTCACCGTATTCAGCCGCCAAGTCTGCCATGATTTTATCCAGCTCTTTTTGGTCGGATTGCTCAAGCCATTTCACAGTATGAGGTTTTAGTTCACCTCGACTTTTGTATGGTTTTAGCTCAGCAATGACCTTTTCATTTTTTATGGCAAAAATCTTGAACTCTTTGGTTCCGTCAAAAGGATCAATTTTGGCTCTGATCACATCTCCGCCCCCCGGCTCAACCTTATACTCCTCATCACCGATGGTAAGCTTATAGGAAACATTTTTGTCCAGATTATCCCAAACCAGGTACGGATGAGCATTCGATACCACTATAGTGCGAACAGCATCCAACCCCTTGGAAGTATTTACGCTTCTTCGAACTGTTGTGTATGATTGGGATTTTGTAAACTTCTTGACTAGTCCCGAAACCAACCGACTTGTTCGTTCCGATTCGGAAAGGTTTCCGCTAACCACGTTCAGGTTGTTTGCAGTAACTTCCAGAACAGTGCCGGGATTCAAAACAAGATTGGTTCCGGTTGTTTTCACTGTGATCTTGCCTGAACCATCGTCCATGCTTCGTACCTTGTATCCTGCAAACAGAAATTTATTGCGGCGTACTTTTTTCCATTTTTTACCGTCTTTGGAATACTCAACCTTCCCCTTTACCTGAAACAAAACAGCAACAGGGTCCCTCAGTCCTGCATAGAGAGAGCTTGTGGTAAAAAATAGGATGGCAGTTAAAGAGATTAACTTAACTATTGTTTTCATGATCAAACTCCACGTTTTTAATTGAGCGACTCCTCCCTGGGAGACTGTCAGGAAAAAACATTTTCAGTATTTTTCTTGACTTGATGATCCCATAAGAAACAATTCTTATGATTGCTCTATATTAAATGATCTAATTACAATTTACAAGTCTTCAGCACCATCTCCAGATTGACGGCAATGAAGATTATACTTGATTTACAGACTTTTTTCAGGTCACACCGGGCGTTCCTTCAATCGGAATTTAGTTTCCAACGTCGGTCATCGTAATCATCTTTCGGCTCAATACTGCGAGGCAGACACTTGGCATCCGGAGGAAAACTCATTAAGGTATTACGAACCTCGTAATTCATTGAATCACTATCATAACAGGGGATTTTTATGATGCAAATCGATCAAGCACTGGATTTTATCAAACAAAACAAAAAGGTGGCAATCGTTGGTTTGTCTC
>JAKSDL010000620.1 GCA_022360105.1 Pseudomonadota bacterium | reverse complement strand
TAACCTATGATCATCTATTACAAACAAATAAGACGTCTGCTAACGTTGTTCCAATCGGGCGGATTTCCCAAAATCAAGCTCATCAGGGCCTTTTTAGTTGTGGTTGGCTTGAACCTGATTTTCGGATGTCTGTTTTATTTGGCAGAGCACCCGGTTCAGCCTGAATTAACCCTTGCCGATGCTATCTGGTGGGGAATTGTCACCATGACCACAGTAGGTTACGGAGATTTTTACGCCCAGACCATTTGGGGAAGATTCGTCATATCATACGCTTGTATGCTGATTGGAATCGGTTTGATTGGGTATGTAATTGGATTTTTTGCAGAATATATTTTGGATGTTATTTCAAAGACAAAACGAGGACTCATGAAAATTTTTGATGAAAATCATCTGTTGATTTGCAACTATCCCGGCGAACAAAAAGTTATCGAAGTTGTTCAGGAAATCCGCTCTATTGATGAATACAAGAAAACGCCCATTGTTCTGATTACCGAAAACCTGGAAAAGATTCCGGACAGCCTGAAAGCCATGAACTTACAATTTGTCCAAGGCAATCCCACGGATGAGGATGTGCTCTACAAGGCAAACATTCTAAAATGTGCAGGTGTTTTTATTCTGGCCAACCAGGCCAGTGAGCCAGACCCCGATGAACGCTCCTTTGCTGTAGGAACTATAATCGAATTGATAGAAAGTGAACATGGGATTCCAATCAAAACCATTGTTGAGGTTGAGCATCAAAAAAATCTCAAATTGATAAAACGATCATCGGTAAACAGCATGATCTCCAACGATGGGGTCACCAGTCGGTTGCTCGCCCATGAATTCAATTACCCGGGCATCTATGATATCATTCAGCAATTACTGGACAGCGATGAAGGCAGCCAATTTCACATCCAGCCAACCAAATTGGTTGGTCAACGGGTTGTGGATATTCAGATGGAAATTATCAAGCATCCGACCAGAATGCAGGTTGTTGGCATCATCCAGAACGGCAGGAAAATTCTCAATCCTTCAAAGGAACAAAAGATAGAGGCCGGCGATCAGCTTGTTCTGCTGGCAGACCATATCAGCGATTTTAAAGAGATTGAGGATGCATTACTCAATCGCTGATCAACCTGTCTAGTACATCGATTCAATAGATTAGCCCTGTTTCGGTGGAATCAAACTCATTGCTCGTTCAGCCATGGCTGTGATTGTCAGGCTTGGATTAGCCCCGATGTTAGCTGAAACGGATGCCCCATTAATCACATAAAGTCCCCGGTATCCGAATACTTCATGGGAAGTATTGATCACACCGTTTTCGACGGAGCTTCCCATGTGGCAACCTCCCAGAATATGCGCTGTTGTTGATATGTTTCCCAGGCTTTCAGTTAGGATGTTTAAAGGTTCGCCACCGGAAAGTTCCGCAAGTTTTCTTGCAGCCTGATTAGCCACTGGTAAGTAGGTTGGTGCCGATTTCCCTTTTACCCCGACAGATCTCAGTTTTTTACTCATGAAGAAAGGCAGCCAGCGCTTGTATTTAAAGGCAATCCGATTATCCAGGTGCTGCATAACAGTTAAGACAGTGATGCGTTTGTACCAGTTTTGGGCGAACCAGTTTCGTAACAGTATCGAAGGTCTTGCAACAAGCATCCAAAGAGTCATAAACGAGCGAATAAGCGGCGAAGGGTGGTCAACCATTGGTCCCAGGAACCATTTCATAAAGTTGTAACCCTTGGGAAATCGGTTCTGGGTGATATGGGTATGATCGTCCGGATAGAAGTGGGAGGATATAGCCGTACCCCTTGTTAAATCAAGGTCCCGTTCCGCAGCCAGTATACCGACGATTGCCTCACTGTTTGTTCGCACAACACTGCCAAGTTGATGCGATATCTTGGGCAAGGTTTTGGCAACATCCCGGCACTTGAACAAT
>JAKSDL010000153.1 GCA_022360105.1 Pseudomonadota bacterium | reverse complement strand
CCTGAAGCAATTTGCCCCAGTCTCTCTGCAATCCGTCTGCTCCTGTCTTGAAAGGTTCTCACTTCCCAAATTCCATCCGGAAAAGTTGTATAAAACAGATCACGCCACTCTTCTGCATTGGTATCAGTGCGGAGGTAGTAGTCATAGTCGATACGACTACCGGGCTGAACGAGTCCTGAAGCTTGTAATGCTTCATCAGACAACAATACCGGTGTACCACGCCAGTTTGCACTCAGCCTGCGATCCGGTTGTTGTATGATCAATGCGCGAACTTTCATCTTCAGGTTTCCGATGGAAACCGTATCGCCGATACTTAACTTAAGTTTGTCAGCTAACACAGGATCGATCGCAATGCCCCAATGTCCGTCGGCAAAAGCTGTCAGCGATTTCAAAGGCTGTAAGGGTGCGAGGATTAGCTCTCCATAAAGGGGATAGAGATCATCCGTGCTTTGCAATTCCACAATGGAAATCTCACCGGTTTCGGTGCCCAGCATGGTGTTGACTTCGTTGACCAGTGAGACATCTCCGTATTGCCTGATCCAGTCCAATACCGGTTCGGGAATTGCTTCATTGGCATCAATTTGAACATCTCCTCCCATCAGGGCTCTTTGATCCGAAAGTAACCCGGTATGCACCAATCGATAAATACCAGCTGAGGCAGAAACCAGGGTAACACCTAACACGAGGCAAGCGCAAAACACCCAGAGGGATCGTCCGCTCATTGTAAGATCTTTCCAGGCCAATCTGAGTAAAAACCGCAGAGAATGTTTATTCATGACAGCTTCCCTTCATGTAAATGCAAAACCCTGTTACAGCGTTTTGCTATGGTTTCATCATGAGTCACTATGAGCAGTGTGGAGCCGGCTTCGCTGTTCAGATTAAAGAGCAGATCGGTGATTTTTGATCCCGTATGGAGATCCAGGTTACCTGTGGGCTCATCGGCAAGTACCAGTTTGGGAGAATGCACCAGCGCCCTGGCTATGGCTATACGTTGTTGTTCACCGCCGGACAGTTGCAGGGGGTAATGCTTTTTCCGTTGCTGAAGACCCACTTTTTCCAGCATTTTCAAAGCACGGGGTCTGGCATCTTCGATACCGGAAATTTCAAGAGGTAAGGCAACATTTCCCAAAGCTGTGAGACTGGGTATCAGGTGAAAAGACTGAAAAACGATGCCCAGGCTGTTGCTGCGCAAATCTGCCAATTGATCGGCATTCAGTTTCGTTAATGAAGTACCGTTAAGGGATATATCACCTTGTTCAGGTTTTTCCAGTCCTGCGAGCAATAGTAACAGGGTTGTCTTACCCGATCCCGATGGACCAATAATAGCAACGGTTTCACCCTGGGCAACCGAAAGACCCAATTTTGAAAGCACATTGAGTTGTCCGTTCTCTGTTGGATAGGACATGCTCAGA
Source organism: Pseudomonadota bacterium (assembly GCA_022360105.1). The sequence continues at coordinate 4,753 of JAKSDL010000153.1, read as the reverse complement.
TTACTGATTTCGATCATTCAATCCGCTTAGTTTAAGGGTTTATCGATGAGTTTTAAGGGGCGTTAAACGCTTGTCCAAAATAATTTATCTTTTCTAATCTTTATAATATTTCATGCTGAGCAATAACTAAAACAGTAAAAATGGTTTTTTAAGGTTTTACGGTTATTAGATGAATGATGTATTTATGAGACAGGAGTAGAGAAGCTTTTGTGCCGCCCCTACGGGGCTGAGAACTCAGGAAGATTACACCGGTGGTTGACGCCACCGGCTACTATATGCCGCTCCTCCGGAGCTGACTGCATTTTGGGATAGTTGGCCAGATTCAGCTATGGCTTTCACAGATTGCTTGGGATAAAATTATCATTTTGCGACCCTTTTAAATAGAGTTTTGACGGAATGTTGATATGGATTCGGTGACACAAATTGCTTTAGGCGCAGCCATAGGAGAGGCGACCCTGGGGAAGAAAATTGGTAATCGTGCTGTTTTATGGGGAGCATTCTGCGGAATGTTTCCGGATCTTGATGTATTGATTCCCCTGGGTGACGCTGTCAAGGATTTTACCTATCACAGGAGTGCCAGTCATTCGCTGTTCGTGTTAACGCTGTTGACGCCCCTTTTTGTTTGGTTGATTTTAAAGTTGAATCCGAAAACCATTCAATATCGAAAGCGCTGGATTACTCTTGTTTTTCTAGCGTTCACAACACATATATTACTTGATTGTTTGACCGTATACGGTACTCAAATATTCTGGCCCCTGCAAACGCCACCCGTTATGTGGTCAACAGTATTCATTATCGACCCGGTCTATTCCTTGCCCCTGATCACGGGTGTCTTGTTGGCGCTGGTCTTGTCTCGTAACAAATTGACGGGGCATACCCTCAATAAGATAGGGCTGGGATTAAGCTCCTTGTACCTGGTCTGGACAATTGGTGTTAAAGCCCACGTTAACGGGGTAGCGAAAGAGACCCTGAATTTGCAAAATATCTCTCACAACCAGGTTCTTACCATTGCAGCTCCTTTTAATACCCTTTTGTGGCGGGTTTTGGTAATGGATGACGATAAATACTATGAAGGGTTTTATTCCATCTTTGACGAAAACAGACGAGTCACTTTCCAGCAGTATCCCATCCAAAAGCAGCTCTTGGATTCTTTGCAAGATCATTGGCCGGTTAAGCGATTGCAGTGGTTTACCCACAACAACTATGCTGTGGAGCAGATTCAAAGTGACATCGTTATCAAAGATCTGCGGATGGGGTTGGAACCGGTTTACGTATTTCAGTTTAAAGTTGGTGAGATCAAAGAAGGTAACATCATTCCCACTAAAAGCAGTGAAGTGGAACCTGAATTTGATCTGAGCCAACTCCGGCTGGTATGGGACAGGATTTGGACAGAACCTTCAATTACCATGACAGGGCTTTCAAGAACTAACTGATAGGTTAGGCTTTATCCTCATTTACTATCGCATAAGCCTCAATTTCTACGAGATCATCGGGTCCTGCCAATGCGACTACTGCAACCACAGTAGAAGCCGGCCGGATGTCTGCAAATGCCTCATTATGAGCTTTTGCCACCTCATCCAGGTTTGCCATATCAGTCACATAAACAACGGTACGAACCACATCTTTCATATCAGCTTTTGCCTCGATAAGAGCATTCCGTATAATCTTTAGTGCCGCTTTTGCCTGTTCGTAAGCATTTTCCCGGTCATAAGGGGCAGGCGCTGTTGTTCCGGCAACGTGAATCTGGTTTCCGAGGCGAACAGCACGACAATAGCCGAATACGGGTTCAAAGGGATTTCCTGAAGAAATATTGATTCTTTCCATAAAAGCTCCTTATTGCTTTGCAGGTGAGCATTATAATGATTGGAAAAGCTGACTGGTCATAGCTTAGCTGGTCGTTCTTGATACACTTAAAAGTATACGCAAAACTCATCCCGGACACCCATCCGGGAACTGGTCAGGTACCAGATTGAGTTCGATACCGTACTCCAGCCATGCTTTGAGTCCCGCAAGGACCATCGTGTACCCGCCTTTCGAATCAACTGCCTGGGACAAAACCTCATTATTACTACCTGGGAACCCCCAATTGGATATCTTTACCAATGTATTCTTATCCCCCTGAGGCTCAAAAACCCATTCCACGGAAGTTGAATCACTATCCCACTCAACCAGTATAGATCGGTTCTTTTCAAGCTTTTTGACTGTTAGCTCATCGCCAACACCGAACATCTCCCAATCCCAACGTATCTTTTTTCCCTGTTCAAGCCGCCCACTGCTCTTTGTAAACCAGAATTTAGTGGTGATTTCTGGGTTTACAAATGCCTCGAAAACCTCGGCAATCGGCCTGCGAATAAGCATTTGCGTTTCTACAACCGCTGAATGGATGTTTTCCATTTATACACTCCTGATTGGACAATGGTTATGCCTTGTGACGCATAACTTGTATTATACTGAAACATTTTGTATCTGTTCAGCATAAATAGCCTTTGTCCGTTTTTACCACGAAGACACGAAGAGCATGTAGCTTGATTAATTATTGAACCAGACGGATCCGATCCTGCATCGGATTTAATATGTCCTGTAGTTTTTCTTGTGTGATTTTGAGGTTTACCTCATTTAGAATAGATCTCGGCCATTTTTATGATTCGTTTCACTGCAGAGACGGCAGCAGTGTGATCCTGTGAAAAATTTAGTCGAATGCTGTCGTTTGAACTCGGTGCGAATTCCGTCCCTGGTGTCACGGTGACTGCCGCCTGATGTCTGAGTAATCGTACAAATGTATACAAATCGACCTTAAGGGGCGGTAATTTGGGAAAAAGGTAGCTGCCCGCCTGCGGTTTTGCTGTAACAAAATCAGCTTCCCTGAAGATTTTGAGCAGATCATCTCGTATGACTTCATGCTCACGAACTCTGTTTTCCATCCAGCCTGAAGGTTCATGAAACCAGGTATCAAGTGCGGCTTGATTGTATCCGGCTGCTCGCAGGGAAACAATTGCCTGGAGTCGTTCCATGCGGTCAATCAAGCCGGATGTGCCAAATGCAGCTCCAAGGCGGAATCCACTGAGAGATTCCGTTTTTGAAGGTCCCATAATGGTTAATAGATTTTCCGGTCGCGTTTTACAGGCGCGGAGATGAGTGTACACTTCGCCGCTGTAAAGCATTCGGGAATAGAGTTGATCCACGATTATGGTTACATGGTGTTTTGCTGCGAGTACTGAAATCTGATCGATTGAATCTGGCGAATATACCAGGCCTGTCGGGTTGTTTGGTGTCGAGAAGACAAAGACTTCCGTATCGCTCTTGAATGCTTCTTCAAGTCTATTGAGATCAGGGCCGTTCTCAGATGAAGCACCCAGATAATTCAGAGAAACAGGCACTATTTCACCACCGAAAAACTTGACGAGTTTCCGGTTGGCGAAATAATCGGGCTCAATTACAGCTACTTTTGTCCCTGAAGCCACGGTTGCACCCAGTGCAAGAAACAATGCGCCTTGAGTTCCCGGGGTGATGATTATTTCGCTATCGGCTGAGATTTTTCGTCCCGTAAACCTGCCAAGGCGATCGGCCAATCCCTGCCTGATTTGTGCTTCACCGCGATACTCGGTGTAGGCTTGTTTAGCCCCTTTTTCATAGCCGGCATTCCATGCAGCGGAAGAGCCTGGTGTTGGCGGAAAGGCGTCTACATCTCCATGCGAGAAATCGACGGGAACTCCATTCAGCTTATCGCCACGCATGATCTCATTAAGATTATCAACGTTTTGTCGACCCTCCTGTCCGGGAGCATTTTCCGTTTCAAGGGCTTTGAATTTTTCATTAAGTGTCATCATCTCTAACTCCAGTCAGTCTCAAGGTAGTTTTTATATCCCAACTGTTTACGGTTCAAGAATACATGTTGTCAAGCAGGATTAAAATGATAACGATCGATAGTTTATTCTGGTCTCCAGCCCCGAAATTCCTTTCATGAAGCCATTCAAAAAAAATCCGGAATTTAGTAATTCATTGCAAAATCGCTTATAACGGGTTATGATAAAATACGTTTCTGCCCAATAATGTACGAGTAGTGACTCATTCTCTTGTACTGGCGGCAGTGGTGATATAACGCATTACTTGCGGGTACCGTAACAGGTAAAACCTACCATGGGAGAAAACAATGATTCCAAATATTTCGGATCAATGCTGGAAGAAAATTGTTGAAAATCCTGAAGAATATAAAGACATCGTTTCTTCACTTCAAACACGAATTTTTCTAACAGCCATAAAAGTCAAAAGTCACAGGTTATCTATTGATGAGCTAATTAAACTGGCTTACGACTTTTTTACAAAAAATGAAGACAGCCTGGCCGACGATATCCAAGCTATCTTTAAATAAACGAGGGAATATTATGAAAACGTTACACTCAGTTGAAGAGACTTCCGGTCTAATTCAGGATGGAAAAACCCTATTATTGGCAGGCGATGAGGCCCTTTTGGCAGCTTTGCCCAAAGGAAACTGGATTGGAGGAACCATTCCATATTTCATGGGAGATGAGGGGGGTATCACGACAAAAGAAAAAATTCACGTCAGAGAACTGGAGGATTCCAATAAACTTCAGTCGATTAGGGCGTACGGAGCCGAAGAACTGTCTGCAATACCGGAAGGCTACGCTGAAAATGGTGTCTCATTTATTATTGTACCCGCATTTTCCGAGGCTCATGTCGGCTTTGCCAAAAATGCCATGTCCTTTGACGGCATTTTTGACTCTCCTCTTGTCGG
>JAKSDL010000402.1 GCA_022360105.1 Pseudomonadota bacterium | reverse complement strand
TCTGATTATAAATGGTTCGCAGTCAATTCTATAGATCGAATTGGAAGAGCTGTTATTTGATTTTGGATAAACCACCGGGGGATTTATCCAGCATGATTAGCCACTCGCAATTATCATTTGATTGTTGATTATTAAAATGAAAACAATCCATACCATTGCCCTGTGATCCTACCCAAATGCAATAAACTCGACCTAACAAAAGCTCCGGAGGAGCGACAGATAGTAGAAAATCAATAACGATAAACCTGGACTTAAAGGTTTTCCAGATTGGAATGTCAATCATTTATCATCAGAAATTAACAATATTGTTCAACTTCAGAAGTGTCCGATCCTTTTAAGGGCCAACCGCTGAGATTGATCTAATTTATTGACCTAAAGCGGAATGTTGCTGAGTAGCGAAATGAACGGAAAGAATGGTCTTCAACCTGGAAACAGAGATCAAAAAGACTGACCAGGTTTTTTAAAATTGATCTCGTTGATTGTATCTTCTTGAAGGTAAACGCAGGTAGATGTGACTACCTGCGTTCTTTTCTCCGCTATAGTTCAGTTCCGGAATCTTTTCTTCCTGCTCGCAATAACAGCAGGATGAATCCTGTCAACATTGCGACCTCAAGCAAGAGGATGGGCATGCCTGCAATTGTTTTGACTACTTTGATTCCATCCAAGCCTCCAATAAACATGAATACCAGGGATGTTGCACCCATCAAAATCCCCCAGAACAATTTCATTGAAATGGGAGCTTCCATGGAGCTGCGATCGCCAGACTTATTATCAGAAATACTGAGGAGAGATACAGTTGATGTCATAGAGTCGGCCAGCGTCACAAAAGAAACAAAAATTGTGAACAGCATTAAGGGCCTGAGAATATCAGCCAGCGGTAAGAAGTCGAACAGGCGCAGCATCAGAACCTCATAGCCTTTTTCATCCATCAGGCCTTTTAAATCGATTCCTTCAATGAAGTGGGTATGCAGGGTCAATCCGCCGAAAATACCAAACCAAACCAGGGCAAACAGAGCGGGAAGAATTAAATTGACACCGATAAACTCACGGATTGTCCTTCCGTAGCAAAGTCGCGCCAGAAACATTCCGGTGATGGGAGCAAAAGATAACCAATCAGCCCACCAGTACATATCCCACCACTGCGGCCACAAATCACCATCCGGAAAAGGATCTGTAAAGGTCATGGCTGAAAAGAAATTGTTCACATAGTCTCCGGTCGCCTGGACTGTCAGATTCGCGGAAAACCTGGTTGGACCGAAGATGATGGCAAACAGCAACAGTGCGATAAAAAGGATGGCGTTTTTATCGCTCAGCCAGCGAATTCCCTTGTTAAGACCGGTAATACTGGATGTAGTGTAACTTGCTACAATGGCAATACAAATGATTGTCCAAACCAAGGTGGATGGTTTGATACTGAATAGAAAATCCATACCGCTGCCCAGTTGGAGCAGCCCATATCACAGGGAGCCGGCAACGCCGCCTGTAATAGCAAACAGCGTAATTCCATCCACAACTGTAGCTACCTTTCCAAAAGCTCTGTCACCCAATAGCGGGTACAGAGCGGAGCTGACAGCAAATGGTTTTTTAAGGTTGTAATGAGCATAAGCGATTAGCACTCCGCACACCACATAAATAGCATAAGGAGTGAATGTCCAATGCAGAAAACTTGTTCTCATGGCCCACAACATTGCCTGCTGACTGCCCGGTTCGATAAACATACCGCCGGCAGGAGCCAGGGAGTGTTTCAGCGCCTCAGGCGCCGGCCAGAATACGATTCCCATGGCCATTCCGGCACACAGGGACATTGCCCACCAATTCCATGTGGAAAACTCGGGTTTAGCATCTTTTCCTCCCAGGCGAACTTTGCCGATAGGATGGATCATCAAAAAAATAGAAAAGAGTACAAAAGCCAGACATCCTAAACTTAAGGTCCAGCCCAGGTTTTTCATCAACCAGATAAAAAAGCCCCAAAGTATTTTGTGAAAGGCCTTTTGATCGAAAAGTCCGAGAATCAGTATGGTACCGAAAAATACTAGTGGTATGGTAATCACACCATATCTTAGTTTGAATTTATTTGAGATTGCTTGCATGTTTCTCCTTTTTTACTTGAACAATCCTATTTACCTTCCGAAGCAACGGTGTTGACAGTCGCTTCACGTTTTAACCAGTTATAAAACAACACGGCTGCATCTCCTTCTCCTCTTTTTGATTGGGGGGGAAAGATCCAATAGCCGAATGATGTATTGACCGGTTCACCGACGGTTTCCAATAAGCCCTCTTGCAATGCCGTTGAAGCAATGTTTAGATCCAACATGGTAATGCCAAGCCCGGAAACCGCTGCAATAATTGTCTGGTCCTGGGTAGAAAAATCGATTCCTCCGCTAAGATCAGTTGTAGTAGGATTTATGATTGGATTGGGACAACGATCAAGCCATTGCTCCCAGTATGGCAGTCGACTGGTACCGGAAAGAGTATGCAGAATCGGTATTCCTTCCAGACTGTCCTGGTCCAAAATGGTTTGTTTGATTTGAGGCGTACAGGCAGGAACAACGATTTCAGGAAACAGAATTTCTCCGCCTATGGTTCCCATCTCTTCAGAACCAAACCCTACCTGGCAATCGAAATTGCCGAAATTGCTGTAATGAAGGTTTTCATGAATCGAAATAGTGAGCGATACCGTGTGCTGACCCCGAAATCGAACCAGGCGGGGAGCAAACCAGCGGGAAGCGAAAGTGGGAGGTAAGGCTACAAACAGTCTTCTTCGGACTTCACCTCTTCTCAACCTTTCCAAAGCTGATGACATGTCGCTTAAAGCCTTACTCACCACTTGGTAAAATGCTTGTCCATCCTCGGTCAGTTCCAGACGATTATTGATTCTGGTAAAAACCTCGAAGCCTAAAATCTCCTCTAACCCTTTTATTTGCCTACTGATAGCCGACTGAGTAACGTACAGTTCCCTGGCAGCCAATGTAAAACTCCCCAGCCTGGCGGCAGACTCGAAGGTTTGCAATACCTTTGTGTTGGGCATGTTTTTTAACATTTCGAACTCCAATTCCTAATAGAAACAGTTCATTACCAACAAACGGTTTTCGTGTTCATTAGAGCTTTTGGATTGTCAGTCCAAATATTGCCTGATCTTTGATGGATCGCCCTGGCAGTCCTTAAAGACTTTGGTGGCAAATGAATAGCCTTTTTCCAGTTTGAGCCGATTGATCAGCGGTATAATGGTTTGAATATTCTCTCTGTTTTTTGCCTCGATTACGTCAATGCCCTCGACGCAAGCTGTTCGAAACACCCTGGTACCATTTTCAAGACAGGACATTGAATCGAGAATATTAACCACAACCACAGCGCCCCAAATATTCAAATCAAGTTCCCCGTGATCCAAAACCATATCAGTCGCAGCATGTTTACCCGAGACTTGAAAACAGCATTGCATCAAAAACTCCGGTACCGTTGGATTGATCTTCCCCGGCATGGCTGAAGAACCGGGTTGAACAGCGGGTAACCTGATCTCACCAAATCCCGTTTGCGGACCTGAAGATATCAACCGAAGATCCTGACAAACCTTCACCAGTGATCTGGCCAGTTGATTCAAGTGAGAAGAAACATGAACGACATCATCCAGGTTTTGGGCACTGTCGAAAAGATTGGAGCGCTGTGAATATTGTGAATTATCAATAGTTTGAACAAATGAATAAACTATCTGTTCCCTGTAATCCTCATTGGCGTCCTCAGGCCTACCCACAATAGTGCCGCCCAGGTTGATGGAGTACAATTCGGAAACAGCGTTATCTAAACGGCGATGTTCTCTAACCAGCAGATCCCGATAGCCACTAAAATAGTCATGAAAGGAGATCTCCACAGCATCCTGCAGACAGGTCCTGGCAATTTTTTTAACAGTCTGCCACCTTTCTCCCAGTTCGAAAAAAGCTTGAGCCAGCTTTTGCAACTCAGGTCCAAGGGACTGCCATTTTTCAATTACTGCAATATGTATAGCCGTGCAAAACACATCGCTGGTAGATTGATTCAGATTAACGTGGTTATTGGGATGGACAGGTTCATAGGAACCGTATGCATTGTTGCAGGCCAGGTGGTTGGCCAAATTAGCAATCACCTCATTTACATTCATGTTGAATGATACACCGCCGCCGCCATGAAAAGAGTGCACCGGAAACTGATCATCAAAATCTCCCGCCTCGATCTTGCTGATTGCCTGCGTTATGGCATTCGCCTGCTCATTATCAACCTGACCGGCCTTTGCATTGGCTTTTACACAGGCTTTTTTTATAACCATGAAGGCTTTCAACAGTTCAGGATAATCCGCAAATGATTTTTCGCCAGCCAACGGAAAATTTTCCAATGCCCTCTGTGTTTGAGCTCCGTAAGCAGCATCCATGGGAATGCTCACTTCTCCCAAGAGGTCTTTTTCAATTCGATGGGGTTTATCCTGAGTTTTCATTTTCTGCTAATTGCCTGAATTGTTAATGCATTATTCGCGTTATGAGAATCCAAATTTACTGCTTAATCTGCAGTTCCTGTCAGACGTCAAAAGGCGGCTTTGCTGATCTTGGTTCCCGTGATATTCTGCATTCCGCATTGTAATCGTTAATATGATCCCTTGGTGTATAATTTCGTTCGATTTCATAGATTTCTTCACCTGTTAAGGAATCCATCTTCAAAGCCATCAAGGCAGTGTCCAGTTGTTGGGAACTGTCCGCTCCGGCCAGCATGACATCGATATTGGAATTCTGCAGCACATACGCCTGGGCAATCTGGGAAGGACTTACCCCTCTTTTTTCAGCCACTCGAGCCACAGACACTGCAATTTCCCTGGAAACGGCATCATTGAACATTTCATGGGTAAAGAAATCGGTCTGGTTGCGAACAGAATCAAAATCGCAGGTCAATAATCCCCTGGCCAACGGACTAAAAGCTGAAACGCTGACACCACTATCCGCACATAAAGGAATCATCTCCCGTTCCTCTTCCCTGTATGCAGCGGAATATTGCAGTTGCATGTTTACCGGTTTTACCCATCCATTTTTCTCACAAGTATAGATAATTTTTGCGAACTGCCATGAATACATGGTGGAACAAGCCAGATAGCGCACTTTCCCCTCGTTGACCAACTCAGTCAGTGTAGACCAGGTTTCTTCGACCGGTGTATGGATATCAAAATAGTGCAGCATGTAGAGATCAACATAATCGGTTTTCATCCTCTGCAAGGAGCCGTTAAGGGCATTGACAATGTGAACCCTGGAATGCCCTTCATTATTCCGGCCTTTGCCAATCGGGTAACCGACCTTGGTTGCCAACACCAATTCGTCGCGCAGCCCCAGCTTATGAATCACATTACAGACAACTTCTTCATTGGCACCGCTGGAGTAAAAATCTGCCAGATCGATAAAGTTAATGCCGTTATCTATGGCATGTCGGATGATTGGCTCACTTTCCGATTCATCGAAAATCCAAGGTTTCCACTCCTTGCTGCCCATGTTCATAGTACCCAGACACACCCGGGAAACTTTCAGTCCTGAATTTCCTAGTCTTTTATATTCCATTGATATCTCCGAAAGTTAAATAATCGTAAAGTTGTGATTTTATAATTTGCTTATTCAAACTTTGTAAAATGATCTTTTTGCATGGCTTCCATGCATTAAGATCATTTGACTTCAAAGAGGTGGACTGCTTATAAACAAGAAACCAAAAACGTCTTCGATCGGTTTTATCGGATTAACCAAAGGAGATTTCACTAGACTCACAAACGGGGAGATGAACATGACTGCACAACAACAATGGGCCGAGCAATGGCTGGCAAAACCAAAAAAACAATATATTGATGGTGAATGGGTACTTGGTGAGAGCAGGGATTTAATCTCAATCAATCCTGCAGATGGCTCACAACTGGCTGTTTATCCCTTTGCTTCGGTTGAACAGACCGAGCAAACGATTCGGTGCGCCAATAAAGCCTTTGAAGACAGTGCCTGGGCTTCCGCAAGCAGGGGATACCGAGCTGAGATTCTGCATAAAACAGCCGATCTGATTCGGGAAAACCTGGAAAAACTGGCGACGCTTGAAACACTGGCAAACGGAAAGCTCTACCAGGAATCACTTGTGGATGACATTCCTACCTGTGCTGATATTTTTGACTATTATGCAGGTTGGGTCGATAAATACTATGGGGTGACCAGCCCCGTGGAGCAGGGATTCCTCAATTATACCCTGAAAGAGCCGGTAGGGGTTTGCGGACTGATTGCTCCCTGGAATTTCCCCCTCTACCAGGCAGCACTTAAGATAGCTCCAGCCCTGGCCATGGGAAATACAGTGATCAACAAACCTTCTCAAGCCACCCCCTACAGTGCACTATACCTGGTCGAATTGATGGCGGAACATTTGGACCTTCCTAAGGGTGTTCTCAATTTACTTGTCACAGATGGAAAAACAGCCAACACCCTGACAACAAGCCATCACGTTCATAAAATATCTTTTACCGGTAGCACTGATATCGGACGCATGCTGGTTCACAATTCTGCAGAATCCAACCTCAAGGCTGTTACCTTGGAGCTGGGCGGTAAATCACCTTGTATCTTTTTTGATGATACACCGGATTTACAAGGAGCGATTGACAGGGCTTTTACTGTGATGTTTTCCCATAAGGGTGAGAAATGTTCGGAACCGACCAGGTTTTTGATTCATGAGAAAATCTATGACAAGGTCCTATCCGAGTTGATCTCCAAAGCTGAAGCCGTTAAATGCGGAAACCCATTTGCTGAAGATAGCAGCCAGGGCGCCCAGTGTAACCAGTCGCATTTTGAAAATATCATGAAATATATCGATATCGGCCGCTCGGAAGCAGAATGTGTTGCGGGTGGAGAAGCTGATACAACGGGCGCTAATAAAGACGGCTACTATATCAGACCAACCATCTTTTCCAATGTCCATTCCAACTGCCGTATTGCCAAAGAAGAGATTTTTGGTCCTGTATTGTGCTGTACGCCTTTTTCCAACGATGAAGAAGCCGCACAGCTGGCAAATGATACTGTGTATGGACTGGCTGCCGGGATCTATACCAAAGACATCAGCAGGGCACACCGTATGGCAGAAAAAATCGACGCCGGAATGGTGTTTATCAATCGCTACGGATGTTACGGATTGAGCAGTCCCTTTGGAGGTTTCAAGGAAAGTGGTTGGGGCAAGGAAATGGCAATTCACTCCCTCTCTTCCTATACCAAAGAAAAATCTGTCTGGGTAGCATTCGGAGATTAGAACACAATAATGAGGCGTCGAATAGACGCCTCGGGATAACGGACCATCAGCTCAATTGATTTAAGCTGTCGGACAGAGTGGCTTTTGCTTCTTCGATTATCCTCGGAACAAGGGTGTTGACCGAAGGGATATCACTGATCCTGCCCACAGACTGACCGATGGTGAGCATGGCTTCCTCGGCGTTGCCTTCCTTCCACACTTTTTTGGCTCGTTGACCTGAAATCAGGGGAAACAGCTCTTCCAGCTTCCCGCCTTGCTCTTCAATTTCTTCCACCTGACGAATAATGTCATTCCTTAGAGCCCTGACTTGCAAGCCAAAATCTCCGAGCAAGCTTTGGAGATTGAGAGAGGTATCATTCTCGTTTTTATCCAATAGGGTCTGATAAATATTCTGATGGACACCACTTTCCTCTGTGGCCAGAAAACGGGTAGCCATCATGACTCCATCTGCTCCCAACGAAAGAGCCGCAGCAAGACTTTTTCCATCCGCCATACCACCGGCAGCCAGCACTGGAATATCTACCGATTCTACTACCCTGGGAACCAGGACCAGGGTTGACACATTGTCTTTGTGAGGGAATCCACCTTCTTCAAACCCGGCAATCGTCACCGCATCATATCCGACCTTTTGGGCATGGATAGCGTGCTTGACTGTTCCGACTTTATGCAACACCTTGACGCCGGCTTCTTTGGCTTTTGGGATCAGATCTTTTCCCAGAAAGGTATCCACTGGTGCCCCTGCGATTTCAATGGCGGCAACTTTTTTTTCACAACAGATTTCAAAAAACTCTCTCAGCAACTCAACGGAAAGCCGAATGGAGGGCATGGTTGTGATATTCACAATAAACGGATTCGATGTTAAAGAATTGGTCCGGTCGATGGCAGCTCTCAATTCATCTCCGGAATTATAGTTTCCGGAGGTGAGGTTTCCCATAGCCCCTGTATTGCTGATCGCAGCCGCTAATTCAGGAGTCGCTATCCATAGCATTCCCCCGCATTGAATGGGATATTTGATACCAAAAAGTTCCGTTATTCTGGTTTTCATAAACAAATCCTTTGTTTCGCTTTATTTAAAAACAATTGTTGAACTTACCTAGCTTAGTTTTTTGGAGCAGCTTTGTTGCGTTTGCTTTGTTCTGATTAGATTCGCAGATAATTTACAATCGCAAAGCCAAACTTATACTATTCAGTCAAACTCTGAACAGCGATAAATCGACTCTGAATCTAATCACCAGGCATTTTTACCCGGAATCCAGCGATAGATTTAACTGATCACTGAAGATTTAATGGTTGTCCCCCGGTGGCACCGAAAATACAACGACTGGCAGGTTTGCTTCAAAGGCATAAACAATGAGCAAAAAACAATGCAGGAGTAAAAAAAACATTGTCAAAATGCTCTAGAGACAGGGATACTTCTGCTCCATATCGGCTACCACTTTGACCATGAACTTCTCCAATTGCCCGAAGTCGATCTTGGCAAGACTGGTTATGTAGAGGCATGATTTGGCGGTTTTGACCTTGCCAAGTAGTTTCAGATCTTCAGCGAAGTTATCAAATCCCTGCATAACATAAATGGTCGAATTTTGTTTTCGGGGTGAGAATCCCGTCATCAACCAGGAATAGGTTCCTTTGGTATTGGTATATTCGTAGCTGCCAAATCCCACAATGGAATCTCCCCACATCACCGGTTTTCTTTTTGTAACTCTTTTAAAAAGCTCCAGTAATCTAAAGGCATCATCCCTGCGTTTCTCGTTTTCTACACTTTCCAAAAAGGTTTGAACGCTCTTTTGATTTGCTCTGGTTTTAATGTCAGCCATGGTTCATTGTTTTGGATTTGTTTTTCTTTAATGGATTAAGCATCGGGATAGAGTCTTGGTTTTTTCGACCTGGCTATATCCCTCTATTTTTCCTGAGAATTGTTTTCGGTTTCATGAATGAAAAAAGCCGTTAAAAAACAGATCAGAAAAATGATTCCTCCCGCGATAAAAACTGTCCCCTGCCATCTGGCATATACAAGTCCGCCGATAATGAGACCCAAAATACTGGCAAAGCTTCCAATACCAGCCGCGACACCTTGTATATATCCTTTGGTATCTGCTGGTCCTATTCCAGCCAACAAAGCCATAAAAGAAGGCCACATGATACCGTTTCCAAGTGCAAACAGCACAGCTCCTGAATACGCTGCAACAATGTTAACAACACTGAAACAATAAAAACTGGCAAACATCAAGATACTGCCGGCTGTAAACAGCGTTCGACGACTAAAGTGAGAATTAAGATAACCAAGCACAGGGCCTTGAACGACAACCATCGTGCCGCTTAATACTGCGAAAAAAACGCCCAGCTGTTCCGTTTTCCACTCCAGGGCTTTTAAGGCATGGATCGGAAATGTTGCGTAAAACGTATTGAATGCCAGAAAAATCAGGAAATAGAGTCCAAACATCAATGGAATACCCTGAATTTTCGCCAATCCCGGCAAACTGTTTTGATTGGTCCGTTTGTCAAAACAGTCTTTGGGCTCAGCTCCCAATACTCTTCGAGTAGGTGATCCGCAGGGCGGTCCGTTCAGTTTTGTCGGAGTCAATTCGGGCAGGTAGAAAACAATAGCCAGCAAACCCACAAAAGATATGACTATGGCAACTATGACCGGCAGTTTTTCAGCCAGAATCGTTGCTCCCAACAATCCCGCGATTAAGGGCCCGAGAATAAAACCAAGGTTGGTTGAGAGAGCCATCCGTCCCATGTTTTTATCCCGTTCCTTTTCACTGGAGATATCGACAACGTATGCAGTAGCCACGGAAATGTTCCCACCGGTCAAGCCATCCAGCCCCCTGGCCACGAACAACAAAAGCAGGGGAACCGTCAGCAGAAAACTTCCGCCCCATTCAGAATCGACTTTCATCAGGGTTGACACGGGGATCAAAAGGGTTACAAAAAAGAGTACCCAGCTCAATAAGGTTCCCAGCTGACTGATAAACAAAACCTTACGGCGTCCGTAAATATCGGAGTATTTCCCTAAAATCGGTGCACCAAAAAGCTGGAAAAACGAGTAGGTCGCTCCCAGAATCCCATAAATGACTTCATTGCCCCCAAAACGCGCTACAATATAGACCAAAAAAGGCACAACCAGGCTGTAACCCAAGGTACCAATGAAGTTAACTGCCAGCAAAGGGAATAAAGCTCCTTTCTGCATTGAATTTGTGGCTTGCATAGTGGTCTTTCTGATAATCAATCGTTGACATCCCCTTTTAGAGGAGGTTCAGTCGGGGACAATTTATACTTAAATACTCTTAATATTGTAGAAAGCTCCGTAGGAGCGTCATATAGTAGCCAGCGGTTTCAACCGCTGGTTCAAACACACCAGGATTTTCAGCCCTGTAAGGGCGACATAAGATCTTACAAAAACAGTGTCGTCCCTACGGGACTCATTTGATTTCGGGAGACAAATACCAGCGGTTAAAACCGCTGGCTACTCCTGTGCCACCCCTGCGGGGTTTAACCAACAATCATTGACAGTCTCATGCTAGAAATTTATTGATACCTGACAGACAGTTTATTTTATCAAAGGACTTCAGAGATCGATAGAGCAAGATAGGTTTTGCTGGTTTGATATCCTTGATCGCTATTCCCAACTCTTCTCTTAATTCCCTTATAAGGGCATCTGTCATCTTCTCATTGGACTCGATACCGCCACCGGGTAGCCCCCATTGGTCAGGAAATACACCTCTATTGTTCGGCATTTTACAGAAAAGGAGTTCATTCCGCCGATTCCAAACCAAACCAACCACAATAGTCCTGTGTTCAGGGGTTTGTGCTTCATCTTTGCCAGGTGCATTCGTACTATTCATGTCGTGATGTCAGGTTTCCGTTCGAAACAGCCTTTCAAATCCGGGGTATGGAACCAAGGGAATGATTTCAAAATAGATAAGCTTTTCCCGGACCAGCGGGAGCTGGGATAGAATCTCTTCCGCTTTTTCCACAGACTCACATTCAAGAATCAGAACAGCAGCTTTTTGATCTCCCCTGAAGTAAATCTCCCGAATGTCATTCCTCTGGTGAAGCTCCCAGACTTTCTTTGCTTCATCTTCTAAAAACGGTTCGAAATCTTTGGCCTTTTTACCCTCAACTTCCTTTTCGATAGCAATCATTTTCATTGGCTTATTCCGTTACATTTGATTTCAATACGGGTGTAAGCATCGTTCAAACCAGGCGTATTGATATCACAGCCGCACAGGATTCGACAAGATGGTTGGGAAAGGAAAATACTGATAAGCGATAACAATAACTGATAACGCGTTCAAATCCTGGACAATAGCCTGTATTAGCCGGACATACAAGGCTAAACCAAACCCCAAGATCTATATATACTCACCAAGCTTGATTAATCGTAAAAAGAAAATTATTGTCTAGCCGGGAAAATTGTAAATCCTGACGCAATATGCTATTTTTCCACCTACAGATATCCACCACGGAATAGTCTAAATAACGTCGTCCCATGACTTAGGGCAAGGCTAAAAAACCTGAACAAGCTCTCTTACCCAGCTACAAATTTTCTTAATTGATCAATAGGTTATCTACTTCCGTGAAGTAAACCAAATTAAAAACAAGGGTTGAAATGCCGATTATCAGGAATCGAAAATCATTCCTTCTGGTTGTGTTTATTTTGAGCGTTACTTTGGCGATTGCTGCAGCTATGATCTATTCGTTTTATATTGGTCGTAAGATCGCCGTCCGTTATACACCATTAATAGACGCAGCGATGGAAATAAAACTGGAAGCAGCCATTACACACTTGTGGTTTGAAGAAATAATCAGTGGCGATCGTTACATGGATATTGAAGTGGTGTGGCAACATTTGGAAGAGTCCAAGTGGTACGCAAGGGCTATGTTGGAGGGAGGGGAAAATATGGAAGGTGTCTTTGTGCCCCTTGAAAATCCACTCCTCAGAAAAGAAATTGAAAAAACCCTGGAAGGATTGCAGGCTTTTCAGTCCATTGCCGAAGAAAGATGGGCATTGAGAACCCAATCGGGAATCGGATCAGATATTGACCAGCAGTTTGATCGTACCTTCAATGAGTTTCTGTTGCGTGCCGACAATGTGGAAACGACGCTGCAAAATATCTTGAAAATTCAATTGGTTCGCTATGAAATCATTCAATGGGGATTGGTGATCGTTGTCCTGATTATTGGCTGTATGGTTGGATTCATGTTTTACAGACATGAAAGAAGACTGACCAACGAAAACACAAAACTTCTTGAAAAAGAGGAAAATCTGCGAACTACTTTGGACTCAATAGGTGATGCCGTAATTACAACAGATATCAATGCCAGAATTACCAGAATGAATCCAATTGCTCAGCGATTGACAGGCTGGACGTCCGGCGAAGCAGAACAAAGGCCGCTTTCAGAGGTCTTTTGCATCGTCAATGCAATCACTGGTGAATCGGCTCCAAGTCCGGTTTCCCAGGTCATAGAAAAGGGTGAAATTGTAGGGTTGGCTAATCATACCAAGCTTATCTCTCGAAATGGGAAACAGTATCATATTGCTGATTCCGCCTCTCCTATTCGCGATGTTGGCAGGGAATTATCAGGCGTTGTTCTTGTATTTCGCGATGTATCGGAAGAATATTTAATGCAGGAAAAAATATCAGAAAGCGAAAGACAATATCGCTATCTTTATGAATCGATGATTGAAGGCATTTGCCAATATGAAATTATCCATAATGAATCGAAGAAATCGACGGATTTTCGAGTGTTGAATGTAAACAAACAATTTGAGAATATCTTTGAAATTAAAAAGGAGGAAATAGTTGGAAAGCTGACTTCAGAAATCTGGAAAACACAAAACCCTCCATTTGTTTATGCATACGCTGAAATCGAAGACACCGGGCTTCCCGTGCGCAAGGAAACATATTACGCCCCCTTGGGAAAACATTTATTGTTTTCCGTCTACTCCCCGGGACACGGCAAATATGCCTGCGTTTTTGAAGACATCACCCAGAAAAAAAGGGCTGAAGAAAACCTGCAAAAAGCCCATGATCTGTTGGAAAGAAAAGTCGAAGAGCGGACAGAAGCATATAAAAAGGCCAAAGAGGAAGCAGAAAAGGCCAACAATATGAAAAATGAATTCCTGGCCAATATTTCGCACGAACTGAGAAATCCCATGCATCAGATTCTCAGCTACTCCAAATATGGCGTTGAAAAAATTGATAATCCCAAAGACAAACTCCTCCATTACTTTAACCAAAGCCGGAAAGCTGCTGAAAGATTGATGGTACTGTTGAATGACCTTTTGGATCTATCCAAAATGGAATCGGGTAAAATGGCTTACAATATTGAAGCTAACGACCTTCACAGTATCATTTACGAAGCTACCCAGGAATTAAAACCCGCCATTGAGAAGAAGTCCTTAAATGTCAAAATATCTAGTCCTGCGATCTCTGCAAAGGCGATGTGCGATTATTTTAAAATCGGACAAGTCACCAGAAATCTGATCGCAAATGCTATTAAATTCTCGGAAAATAACAAATCGATAGGCATTTCCATTGAACACCTGCACCCTGGAGCAAAGTCATATGTCAAAGTCGAGATCAGTGATCAGGGCGTCGGCATTCCTGAGGAAGAATTGGAAACGATTTTCGAAAAATTTACTCAAAGCAGCAAAACCAAAACAGGAGCAGGAGGTACCGGCCTTGGTCTCTCCATTTGCAAGGAAATCATAAACGCCCATAAGGGAGAAATATTTGCATTCAATAATCCATCAGGTGGTGCCACCTTTAGTTTTACCCTGCCTTGCAAAATGAAAGCGGAAATGTTTACGTCAGAATAAACGCGTCTATTTACTATCCATCGCCAGTTGGGACTATATTCGCTGTTTCAATCATCAAAACAACCGTTTTCTCCGGCGCCCTGGTTTTATGAAACACACCTTTGGGTACGACATACCCCTGGTGGTTATTGAGAGTGATCGATTTCTCATCTTTCACATCGATGATCAGCTGGCCGTCCAGGGTAAAGAAAAATTCGTCTTCTTTGTCATGCTTGTGCCAGTGATATTCGCCATGAAGAATGCCAAGTCGAACAACAGAATCATTTACTTTGCATAGCGTCTGATTATACCACTGATCAGAGCATTGGCCGACCAAAGATTTGATATCAATTAACTCCAACGATTTATGAAGTATGTTCATGTGATTGACATAGGGGTATTTCTCTTCAGTCATAAGGCATCTCCTTTCTTGTTTTCATATTGAATTCATCCTCCGCAACCCAAATGCAAATATAACAAATCGCTTAATATAATTAGACTACCAGTCCCTGCAAAAAATTTGGAAATACATAAAGATCTGCGGCAAATAGTATCACTTGTTTCTTTTATTAATCTGTTATTTGATGATAAATGATTGACATCCCAATCTGGAAAACCTTTTGGCTGAGTTTTAACCAGATTGATCAATCACGGTTTCATTTTAATTTCAACCAAAGTTATATCCGTTGACATAAACAACCGAATCTCATTAGGCTTGTTGATATTTGATTAGATAAAAATCTCCAAATCCTTGAACCGCATGTTTTCTTATGCGACAGTTTCCCAACAAACTATCTGATATTATTGATGAGAGTGGACAAAAACTCCATACGATAAGTAAAAACTCAGGCATTTCACACACCTACCTCACCAAATTAACCAAGGGAAACATAAACTATCCCGGGAAGGACAAAATTGCATCGATTTTATTGTCGCTCAATTACTCCATTGGGGAGATCAATGACGTCTTGGCTGATTATGATTATCGTCCGTTAAATAAAAAGGATATACCCGAAATCAAGCACAACAATCGTAAGCGCAAGATTGAAGGTAATACCATGGCGTTTTACGATCATATTTATTTTGAGTTATTGCTGGCAGCCATGGAGAGAATCGGGGGCACCAAACTGATAGTTAAGGATCGGCCAAGTTCCGTCTATATGCCGGAAGACCTTTACCTGAAAAGGGAATTCCCGTTTGAGAAAGATGGTGCTGCCAGGGATTTCAGGATCGATTTTACCCTGGCATTGATAAAGGAACGAAAAGAGTTGTTTCTGGAAAACTGTGAAAACGGACATCGTTTTGAAACCTTTATCTGTCGCAGATGCCTGGAAGACTATCTTGACACTCACCTGCTTCCTGTCGATCAATGGGAGGAAGAGGATGAGTTTTATCAACGTATGACGCTTCAGTATTTTGCCAATTTTATTGGCTCCATCGTGCGTCAGCCGGATCAGCATCTGGTTTGGATTCTCAAACGCTGCAGTTATTTTGAATTTACTATCCAGGATGCCGAAGGAACTTCACCTAAGATATGTTTTACCGGTCGCAAACCCCATGAGTACGACCACAAATCAGAAACCATGATCATGGAGGGATTTACTTCAGATGCACCTGCAGTGGTAGAGCTTTACCGCAAAGAAATCGAATACAGCCGCAGTTTTGTTGATCAAACAATAGCAGCTGATTACCCCACTGGCCTTGTCAATTACCTGGTCTCCCTGTTTGAGAAAAAAGGACTTGGCAACGAATTAACTGGCCTCTACAAACAATCTGCCAAAAAACTTTCCTTTAGCCTGTTTTAATCCAAGTCCGATATCTGCAAGTTATCCCCTCCACTTGATTCTCTAAATCTGACATTAGTTTAATTTAAAATACAACTTTGGCCGGCTTAATAAGTTTTTTTGTTAGCCTTTTTGGCGCTAATGTCATTCAACCAAGAAAGCTTACTCACTAAAATCTTGATTGAAGCAGATTACAAACGGTCGGGCGGCCCTCCGTCAATGTCATTTAGTTAAGAGAATCGGGACCGGATGTCATCCTGAACAAATGTGAAGGATCTGTCGGGACCGTCGGGAGATTCTTTAATCAATATCCCAATTAATTAGCGGTTTGAATACTCCCCCATAGGGATGAATTCATCGCACGCTAACCCAGAACTACTTCTTAAAAATTCAGTGATCCCGTTTCGTTCAATATCAATATACCGGCAATAAACGATTAAAGCTGTTTTTAGTTTAAATTATTTCTAAACCATGATTTATTTTTTATTGACACAATGATCCTGGTGCTTTAAGTCACAATAGACAACATTAAAAAATGAAATTGGCTTAACTTATTTGGGAATCAGGTTGTGTATGGAAGAAGTAGTAGCGCTATTAACGGAATTAATTGCATTTAAATCAACGGCTTCGAGACCGGATGAAATTGAGCAATGCATTGAATATATAGAGAATTATTTACAGCAACACGGCATAGACTATACCCGTTATGACCAGTCCGGAGTCCCTTCTTTGCTGGTGACAGCTCAAAACAAATCAGCACCGGTGATACTGATGTCCCATATCGATGTGGTTGAAGCTCCGGACGATTTGTTTGAAGCTCGCCGGCTCAATGGCTGTTTATATGGACGTGGAGCCATTGATGATAAGTATGCAGCCGCTTTGTCGCTGGTGCTGCTCAAGAATCACATGGCTAAATTACGTTCTGCGGGACTTACTCAACAGGACCTACCCTTTGGTATTCTCATCACCAGTGATGAGGAAAGTGGTGGTTTCAACGGGGCTGATCTGGTTTTAAAGGATATCAAAACCGATTTCTGCATAGCTTTGGACGGAGGCAGCCCGGAAAGGATAATCACCAAAGAGAAAGGCGTTATCCTGGCCAGAATCAAGGCACGCGGAAAATCCGCCCATGGAGCAAGACCCTGGCTGGGTGTCAATGCAATCGACATCTTGATAGATGATATTGTCAAAATCCGTTCCTTATTTAACGAAGCCAACGATCAGCGCTGGCACAGAACCCTGAATGTCGGCATTATCAGGGCGGGAGAATCCAGCAACCAGGTTCCCGATGTTGCCGAAGCCTCCCTGGATATTCGCTATACCGAAAATGAAGATCCGGAAGAGCTTAAAGCATCTATAAAAAAGATGATTCAAAGCGACCTTACCTTGGAAACAGAAGGGGATGTGTTTTTCAGTGGTGAGTCCAAACACCTGGATTTGTTGCTGGAAATAGCTCAAGAAGCCAAAACAGACTTTGAACATGGTTCCAGTGACGCAAGGTTTCTAAAAAAATATGGCATTCCCGGAATTGTCTGGGGGGCCAACGGTAATTACAAACAGCATTCTGCGGAAGAGCATGTGGAAATCGCCAGTATCGATCGGGTTTATAACGTGCTGGATCAATTTGTTATACAGGCTCAACAGAAGATAAAATAATCACCCCATTCAGAGACGCGCATGAGCGATCAGTCAACGCTGCTGAGTGTTAAAAATCTCAAGACATATTTTTACACCTTTGAAGGTGTCGCCAAAGCTGTGGATGATGTCTCCTTCGACCTGAAAAAAGGTGAAATCCTCGGGGTGGTTGGAGAGTCGGGTTGTGGGAAAAGTGTTACGGCACAAACCATCATGAAACTAATTCCCATGCCCCCGGGACGCATTGTTGATGGCAGCATCAATTTCGATGGAATCGATATCACCGGCCTTTCCATGGAAAAAATGCGGGAAATTCGTGGCAAACGCATTGCCATGATCTTCCAGGAGCCCATGACCTCTCTCAATCCGGTTTTTACCATCGGAGATCAAATTTCCGAAATGTTCATGCTGCATGAAAAAGTGGACAAAAAAGAAGCATGGGAACGTTCCATCGATATGCTCAGAAAAGTCCAAATTCCGGCCCCTGAAAAGCGAGTTTACGAATATCCTCACCAACTTTCCGGTGGAATGCGGCAAAGAGCCATGATAGCCATGGCACTTTCCTGCAATCCGGAAATTCTCATAGCGGATGAACCAACCACCGCCCTGGATGTAACCATTCAAGCCCAGATCCTGGATTTAATGATGCAGCTTAGAGAGGATTTCCAAACGGCCATCATGATGATCACCCATGACCTGGGTGTTATTGCAGAAATAGCAGAAAGAGTGGTGGTTATGTATGCAGGGAAAGTGGTAGAAGAAGCCGACACCACCGGCATTTTTGAAACCCCCAGGCATCCTTACACGAAAGGTTTGTTAAAATCGATTCCCATTCTGGGGGAACGTTCCCAGCAGGGTCGCCACCAATTACACGAAATAAAAGGCACGGTGCCAAGTCTTTACCAATTGTCAGAAGGTTGCAGCTTTTGCCCGCGTTGTCCGGATGCCATGGATCAGTGCCAACATACTACCCCTGAAATGAAAACAGTCGCTACAGGCCACCAGGTACGCTGCTGGCTTTATTAAACCTTTAAAAAGGAAATTAGCTTGGAAACATTGCTTTCAGTTGAAGACCTTAAAGTCCATTTTCCAATCAAAAAAGGATTATTGTCCAAAACAACGGGACAGGTATTTGCCGTGGATGGTGTCTCTTTTTCGCTTAAAAAAGGAGAGACAATTGGACTGGTAGGCGAAAGCGGCTGTGGCAAAACCACAACAGGGCTGGCCGTTCTCAGACTGATCAACCCGACTGGCGGCCTGGTTAAGTTTGAAGGCAGGGATATTTCGCAATCCAGCAAAAAAGAGATGCGGTCTTTGAAAAAGGAGATGCAGATAATTTTTCAGGATCCTTATTCCTCCTTAAATCCGCGGATGACGGTCAATCAAATCATTAGTGATCCCATGGATATTCATGGCTTATTCCCGGGCAACGAACGAAAAGATCGTGTGGCCCATCTGCTGGAGAGAGTTGGCCTGTCTGCAGAGCAGGGAAGACGTTATCCGCACCAGTTCAGTGGTGGTCAAAGGCAGCGCATAGGAATCGCACGAGCGCTGGCACTTGATCCTAAACTGATCATCGGGGATGAGCCTGTTTCAGCTCTGGACGTCTCTATTCAAGCCCAGATTATAAACCTGCTGGTGGATCTGCAGCAGGAATTTCAATTGTCTTATATAATCATTGCCCATGATTTGGCGGTTGTAGAGCACATTTGCGATCGCATTGCCGTCATGTACCTGGGCAAAATCGTTGAAATGGCAAGCTACCAGGATCTTTACAGGGACCCTAAACATCCATATACACAGGCTTTACTTTCGGCCATTCCTGTAGCCAATCCTAAAAAGAAAAAAGAGAGGATCATACTGGAAGGAGATGTGCCCAGTCCTATCAATCCCCCTTCCGGCTGCCATTTTCACCCGCGTTGCCATAAAAAAATGGATGTTTGCGGCATGGAAACCCCTACCTTAAAACAACTCGGAGAAGAGCGTTGTGTCTCCTGTTTTCTTTATGAGTAGTGTTTCCCGGTCAAAAAGGAACAGATTTATTGGTTTCGCGTCAACATACAATTGGGGGGAGTTCTCTAGTTAACCGTTTTAAGAAGGGAGAGGAAATGAAAAAACGATTATTCTGGTTGCTTTCAGGAGCTTTTTTGCTCCTGACATTGTCAACCAGCCAGACATTCGCGCAATCATCGATTGTTGTAGCCCAGGATTACGCACCTCGGATGTTGAATCCGCATGGTGATGATTCAGATGCCGGATTATCCTATTTTGCCAATTTTTTTGATGGTCTGCTGCAGCGCAAAGGAGCAGATGGGGAACTGGTGCCCGCCCTTGCCGTAAAGTGGGAACACCCCGATGAATTGACCTGGAGATTCTATCTCAGAAAAGGTGTTAAATTTCATAATGGCAACGCGTTTAACGCGG
Organism: Pseudomonadota bacterium; assembly: GCA_022360105.1. The sequence continues at coordinate 1,682 of JAKSDL010000402.1, read as the reverse complement.
CAGACGTCAAGTTCTCTTTTGAGCGACTTTCCAACCCTGAGGTTTCAGAGTTTACCAATACCGGTAAATCGATTGCAGGGGTTAAAATCGTTAATGATTATACCGTTGAAATCAAAACCACCCAGCCGATTCCCTGGTTTGCCAATAATATGCACCAGATATTTATTATGGATAAGGAATCCACTGAAAGCCGCGAATTTAGTGATATATTCTCCAAACCGATTGGAACCGGTGCCTACAAGCTGGTTGAATGGGTTAAGGGCTCCTATATCAAAATGGTAGCCAATGAAAATTACTGGGAAGGCGCAGCACCAATTAAAAAGGTGGAAATCCGCCCGATCAAGGAATCATCAACCCGATTTGCTGCATTGGCTTCAGGTCAGGTAGATATCGCGACCGGTGTTCCGGTTGAATTGTTTAACCGCATCAAAAATAACCCAAGACTGCAGGTGATTCAGAGACCGGCTCGTCGTTCCATATTCCTCGGCATCGGTAACAAACCGGGAATGCCTACAGCGGATCTTCGTGTTCGAAAGGCTATGTACATGGCGATTAATGAGGATGAGATCATTGAAAAAATCATGCGCGGTCACGCCAGCCCGGCAGCACAGGTACCTGACCCTCCAACCATTGGCTACAACCCTGCAATTAAGCGTCTGGAATACAATCCGGAAATGGCGAAAAAATTGTTGAAAGATGCCGGGTATGAAAACGGTTTTGATATCACACTGACCGGTCCTAACGATCGTTATGTTCAGGATGCTAAAATTGCTGAAGCTGTGGCTCGTTACCTGGCTAAAGTTGGTATTCGTGTCAAACTGGATGTAAAACCCAAGGCGATTTTCTTTCCGGAAGTCACCAAAGGTATTTTGGATTTTTATCTGATCGGCTGGTTTGATGGAACCTTTGATATGGGACGAACCTTCTTTAAAATCGCCCATACACGAGATGAAGAAAAAGGATTCGGTGTCTTCAACGGTGCTTCCTATAGCGATCCAATGATGGACAAGCTTCTGCGATCCACAGCTGAAATCATTGATCCGGTTAAACGGAAAAACACATTGATGAGACTGAATAAAATGGCCATGGATAGAATTGTCTGGATTCCACTGCATTACCAGGAAGATCTCTACGCCATTCAAAACGGCAAAGGAATCACTTTCAACCCGCGTCCGGACCGCTGGATTGTGTATAAAGAAATTTCGAAGAGGTAACAACAGAATCATCCGGCCCGTCGTAAGTGCTTAACGGGCCGGTTCAGTTCTTTATCTTATTCATGTTCTTCATCTTGATCTTAATCGTAATCTTAATCCCCTGAGAAACCAGATTAAGAGCAAGATTAAGATTAAGATTAAGATTAAGATTTTACGGGAGTTAGATTAGTAGATTCAGTTCTTTATCTTGTTCGTGTTCTTACTCTTGATCTTAATCGTAATCTTAATCCCTTTGAGAAACCAGATTAAGAGCAAGATTAAGATTTTACGGGAGTTAGATTAGTCGGTTCAATTCTCTATCTTGTTCGTATTCTTACTCTTGATCTTAATCGTAATCTTAATCCCTTGAGAAAACAGATTAAGAGCAAGATTAAGAGCAAGAGCAGGATTTTAAGGGAGTCAGATTGGTCGATTCAGTTCTTTATCTTGTTCGTGTTCTTACTCTTGATCTTAATCGTAATCTTAATC
>JAKSDL010000116.1 GCA_022360105.1 Pseudomonadota bacterium | reverse complement strand
TAAAAAAGAAAAGGAGACTGCCCTTGAAAATGAACGAAAGCGCATTGCCCAAGACATCCATGATGATTTGGGGCAATTGTTAACAGCATTAAGATTTGACCTGGGATTTCTTTCGCAACAGGAATCCGTTTCTCACGGAGAGTTTTCAAAGAAGACACAAGAGATAAACCGCAAAATCGGCCAGATTATACAATCCACCCGCCATATCATTTCAGACTTGAGACCTAAAATTCTGGAAGATTTTGGGTTGGCTGCCGCAGTCGAGTGGCTGGTTGAAAATTTTGAAAAAAGCGTTGAAGTCAAATGTGAGACCATTATAAATCTTAACCAGGTAGATCCCGATACAGAGAGGTCCCTGGCCTTGTTCCGCATTTTGCAGGAATCCCTTAATAATGTTTCCAAACACGCCAAAGCCGACCAGGTAAGAATTAAGTTACTTGAAACCCGGCAGCAAATAATTCTGCAGGTAACAGACAACGGGGTAGGTTTTTCTTACCGGCAGAAACCGGGTGCAAAATCATACGGATTATCCGGGATAAAAGAACGCATCACCTTATTCAAGGGGTCATACAAAATCAGAAGCCTGATCGGTATCGGCACCACCCTTTTAGTACAACTTCCCACTTCTCCTGATTAATCCCACATTGCATTCCTGATAAGTGCTTGAACGGAAAACCCATTAAGCTTTACCATTCCGCCTTTTATGAAAAGATTTTTACTGCGAAGTATAGTGCTTTCAGCCTTCAGCTATCAGCGGTCAGCAATCTATATCGCTGAGTTTTCAGCATTTTCAAGCTGAATGCTGATCGCTGAGAGCTGATAGTATTGTAATCTGTCGGACAATTCCTACGGCTCTGATGGAATTTGTCCGACAGACTCGCCTTCTTTAAGCATCTACTATTCAAGTGCAAGCAAACTTTCTTTGATCCGTTGAAGTAAGTTATTTCCGATTTTGATTTGCTGAGGGATCACCCGGAAAAGCAAACCACTTTCACTAATCAATGCAATAAGGAAGGAAACATGAAAAACAGTTTAGTTTCAAATTTATCTTCAGGGATTTTTGTGCTCCTGTTATTCCTGATAGTTGGGTGTGCAGAACCTAATGGCGGTGACAGTAACAGTACGGAATCAGGTAACACCTCCACCAATCTTGGCTTAACGGTTACCTCTATCAAAAAACAGAAGCTAGCCAACAGTTCCGGTCAGTCTTTTTCCGCCATGGCTGTCAATGGAGTTAATGGCACCCTGATGCAGGGAGAGATGTTAGTGGAAAACATCGATACCTCCACCCAGGAAATCCATGACTGGTCGATTTATTTGAATGAAGACACCTTCGAAGTAGAATCCAATAAAACCCTTGTTTTGGAAGAGGGTAATTACCAGTTTTCTCTATTGGTTGCCCATGGTGATCAGCAGTATGCCGGCATGTCCTCCCAGACAATTATGGACGGAGAGAACACCATTGCCTTGACCCTTCGCCCGGTGATTGGTGATACGGTAATCGGTGTTAGTCTCGTGTCCGAACTGGCGGATTTTAAATTTCAATACGATGCCTCAGAGATTTCAGCAGCCGGGATTACCAATCCCAACATTGGGATTACCGTGAATGGAGGCCTGGAAGAAATTCTGGCCATCAACCCGGCCACGGGTATTTCGGATGATTATCTTAATCTTCCCCAGGGTGAGCATACCATTGAATTAAAACTCTATGATGGTGGATTACAAAAGGGAAAATCTATCTCCAGTCAACAAACAGTCCAGGTGATTCCCGGCTATGATATTGCCATGGATCTGGTAGCCCTGCATGGGGAAGCTGTGTTTATCTTAACCGAAGACGGTGGAGATGCCACCTTCCAGTTTATCATTCCATCGGAAGTAGTAGATGAAGCTGGCGGAACAGGCAATTTAACCACCCTTTTTTCTGTTGTCGGACCTAAAAACCCGTTGCGAGAAAGCACATTAAGTTTGACCGAAGATGCCAGTGGGGATTATCGGGCCAGTATTACCCATTCCGGCTTTCAATTTGACGATGTCACTCTTTCTCTTACATTCAGTGAAGGATCAGAGTTGTTGGGTAGTTGTAACCAGGCAATCACGATTGATGCCACAACTCAAAACCTGTTGTGTGATCTAACCCTCAGAAGGCGGGCAATCGCTTCAGGTAATTTACTTGCCACCCTGGCCGTAAATGTCTTTGATGAGATTGGAGAGCCCGTGCCTGGCGCAACAATCTATAATGGAAGTACCATTCTTGGAATAACCGGGAGTCAAGCATTTGGCACGGAGGGTTACTTGAAGGTCTATCTGAATGCAGGAAATTACACCTTAGAGGCTGAAGCAGTTGGTGAAAGTGGAACAGGATCTATCGATCTGATTCCATTAACAGTCAATAATTTGGAAATTTCTTTGACGGAACCTTTACCTGATCCGACAGCGTTCATAACAGTCTGGAAAACCGACAATACCGGCACTGTTATTAGCAGTCACAATCAAATCAAACTACCTCTGTATCCCTTGGGTACGTTTGACTTTACAGTAGACTGGGGAGACGGAAGCCAGGAGAACATCACATCCTACAATCAGGCAGAAACAACGCACACTTACGCAAGCGCTGGAACTTACACCGTTACTATCCAGGGGCAAATCGAAGGATTTGGATTTTCCCAAACCGGGAAAGACAATTCCAAACTCATTGATGTTCTTCAGTGGGGAAACGTAAAACTGCACAATGCAACAAAACAGTTTTATAGTTGCGACAATCTCATCGGTTTTTCTGCCACAGACACCCTTGATGTAAGCAACGTGACGAACATGACCAAAATGTTTCAAGCCGCAGAGGTCTTTAACGCCGACCTCTCCTCCTGGGATGTTTCAAATGTGACCGATATGACCGAAATGTTCTTTCAGGCAAAAGTCTTTAACGGTGATCTTTCCACATGGGATGTTTCAAATGTGACCGATATGTCCGCTATGTTCCGCAGTGCAGAGGCTTTTAGCGGCGACCTCTCCTCTTGGAACGTTTCAAATGTGACCGATATGAGCTCTATGTTCACTGAAGCATTTGCCTTTAGCAGCAACCTTTCTTCATGGGACGTTTCAAATGTAATAGAAATGGGAGCTATGTTCAATCGCGCCACTGTCTTTGAGAGCGACCTTTCCTCTTGGAATGTCTCCAATGTAAGGTATATGAGAGCTATGTTCAGCGGGGCAGAAGCCTTTAACAGCGACCTTTCTTCCTGGGACGTTTCCGGAGTGACGAGTATGAACAATATGTTCGGTAACGCAAAAGCTTTTAACGGCAACCTTTCCTCATGGAACGTTTCGAATGTGACCGATATGGCACAAATGTTCCAAAACGCAACTGTCTTTAACGGCGACCTTTCCTCATGGGACGTGTCCAACGTGACGGATATGGCACAAATGTTCTATTTCACAGCTAACTTTAGCGGTGATCTTTCTTCCTGGAACGTTTCAAACGTGACGGATATGAGAGCTATGTTCGGTGGCGCATCCGCCTTTAACAGCGATCTTTCTTCCTGGAACGTCTCCAATGTGACCGATATGCGCATTATGTTTAAAGATGCATCTACTTTTAACCAAGACCTTTCAGGATGGTGTGTGACAAATATTCCCTCAACACCGGATAATTTTGCAAGTGGTTCTATACTGGATGCAGCATTCTACCCGGTTTGGGGAACCTGTTCTCCTTAGATTCAGTGGCATGGGGAACTCGTTACCCATGCTGTAAAACAATACGTTGGGTTCGCCTCCCAGACTATCTCACAACTGCTTGAACTCCGGATCAGGCCACTATCATGCCGGACTTTGATCCGGTATCAAGGAGAGTAATTGTTTTAATATCAATGCATTATAATCTGTCGGACAATTCTTACAGGCTCTTACGAACTTGTCCGACAGACACTTCCAACAACAATCCAATAAAATTAAGACCAGATATGAAGATTCGTTAAACAGGAATCGAAAGAATGGAAATGCCAAATAAAGGTATTGTGAGTTTTTTTCTTCGAGCCAGTGTTAATAAAGAAGAAGATTGGATTATAAAAACGAGAAGCATGATTTTGTTGCCTGCAGTCTGTGCGACAATTATTCATTCAGCAAGTGTCTTTCCTTAAACGATTTTAGCAGGAGATATTAGTATGAAAAAACTGAAGAAGGGAGAAAGAGTCCGCAATTATCTCTTAAATCTCATTAACACCGGACGTATCAACAAGCTTCAATTGTTTGCTCTTAAGACTGATGATTTAGCCAGTCAGCCGGAATTAACCGGTATTGGGAAGCGTACTGTCTTAAATATGCTCAAGCAAATAAAGTTTGAACTTTATCCGGATGAATGGAGACATCACCAAATTTCAAAAAAAGAAAGAGTCAGTTCATTTTTGGAAACTTTATTAGTTGACGAGAAATTCGATGCCGGGATGATTCGATCACTGAGCTATAAAGATCTAATCAACGAACCTGACCTGCAGGGGATTGGGAAAACCACTATCACCTGCAGTCTCGGTGAATTTAAACAGCAGCATGTGGAACCTGATCCGGAAGAGTCTTTTAACGTCAATGTTCAACCCCGGGATAACCCGACTCGAAATAAAAAATATAACCAACAACCTGCCATGGAAAACCAAAAAGCCTACACGGTAAAATCTTTTATCAACAAATATGGCAAAGGCCAGGAACTTGCGCTTAATAACGAGGTTTTTGAATTACGTGAGTTGAAAATGGCTCTTCATTATATGGGAATCAATCATAAACGTTTGTTGAGGGCTTACTATGAGGATGTTTCGCGATTTAGAATGGCTCGTTTGATGTAACTGCCTTGATAAGTCTCTATCTCCTCTTGCAGCGATTGTTTATGAAGAGCCAGTGAAACGTTTTGAGTTATCAAAGAGGTATGAAATACCACTGGCACTTTGTGGAGATTAATGCTTGCAATAAGCGATGCATGCAATGTAATTCAATGTTGGGTTCGCTGCCGCGGACCCAACCAACGATTTGGTCCAAATAACATGCAGGATTCGCTGCCGAACAACACCATAACTGTTCGCCATGCGAATCAGGCTGCTGTCATGCCGGACTCTGATCCGGTATCCAGGAGAGTAATGGTTTTAACATATTGGATGCCGGGTCAAGTCTGGAATGGCAAAAGGAAACCAAACAATCAGCTCATGATTTCAAGGTATAATACCCGCCAATGATGCGTGAAACAATGGTTATCCAGCACAGGCCAGCGAAGCTGTATGCAAGGACAGGAAAATGATCCGGAAACAGGCAAAAAACAGAAAGAGCAATAATGGTTTCGGTGCCTTCGGTCAATCCGCCCAGATAGTAGAATGATTTCTGAGGGTAGGTGATGCTGTCGATATTCCGTTTGGCAGCCAGAATCGCAAAAGCCAAAAAACTGGACCCCGTACCCACAAAAGAGAAAATCAAGGTTGCTGCTGCCAGGGCATTGGTTGAAGGATCAGCCAGGGCAAAACCCCAGACGATGCCGGAATAGAAAAGAAAATCCAGGGTGATATCCAGGTAACCACCGGCATCCGAAGGTCCCACCAATCTCGCCAGCGCACCGTCCAGCCCGTCAAATAGCCGATTTAGCAAAATCAATCCCAAGGCCAGATAGTATTGTTGTTGCCATAATGCCGGTATGGCACCCATGCCAATCAGAAATCCGACAACCGTCACCTGGTTTGGGGTAATATGCAATTTATTAAAACCCTTGGCAATGTTCTGTGTCAGCGGTTT
>JAKSDL010000040.1 GCA_022360105.1 Pseudomonadota bacterium | reverse complement strand
TCTTGGTAAATATATCCCCGGAAAAGTGTTTATGATCGCCGGGAGAATAGCGTTCTCAAAATGGTTCAAGATACGAAAAAGTGAATGTATATGTGCAATGACGGTAGAGCATATCTATATGCTTATTGCCACATCCCCTTTCATCCTCTATTTTGTTGACCAAAAATTTCTTGGCGACTATTCGGTGTCTTTCCTGTTATACGCGGTCGCTCTTATTGGTGGTGTGATGTTTATTTTTTTTCCGGAATTATTTTTTATTTTTTTTAATAAAGTGCTTAAGCTAATTCGACGTTCTCCAATCACGGCATCACTATCTACAAAAAGAAATTTCTTCATGATAATGATTTATTTATTCGCTTGGTCCTGTTACGGATTATCGGGTGCCGTGTTAGCAAGCATTTTGAACATTGATGCCGGGGTGTCAGTTTTGTTTATTATGTCGACGTTTGTTGTCTCATGGATGCTGGGATTTATGAGTATGTTGACCCCCGGAGGAATAGGTGTAAGAGAAGCAGTTATTGTTTTGCTTTTAAGCACCAAAATTACGGCTGCTGAAGCAATTACACTGGCAATCGTTGCAAGAATTACCTGGACAATGGTTGAAATGAGCGGTGTATTGATGGGGTTATATATAAAAAATAAACACTTAAATACAAAATTAAACTGAATAAACACATAAAATGAATTTAGCAAACTGGTTTGTGTCATTTGAAGAGAAGTTAAAGAGTCAGGCTAATCTTAAATTGGCTTTTGTTATATTGGCGATTTTGTTTTGGAGTCTGCGTTTGTATCATGTCAATGCCCCTGTGCTGGATCGACACAGTTGGAATCAGACTTCCGGTGCTTCTATGGCTATGAACATATATAAAGACCCGTCTTCCTTTTTTCGGCCCGATATTAACGCTGCCACCGGTGATACGGATAGCACTGTCAATGGACAGGAATTTCCTATCTTTTTTGGTTTAATAGCACTTGGGTATCAACTTGTAACTCCCCAGATATGGGTGGCACGCATTATCGGTATCGGCATTGCGTTTCTGGGATGGATTTATTTTTACAGGCTATTAAGGCTGGAGGAAAACAGGACAACATCGCTATTTATTCTGGTGTTGTATACTGTCAATTCCCACAACTGGTTCTTCGATCGTGCTATCAACTCAGATACCGGCATGGTAACTTTTATGTTAGCCTCCCTGTTCTATTTCATAGAGTATCGAAGAACCCGGAGCTGGCCGGCATTAATTCTTTTGTTGGTGACAACGACTCTGGCAGGCTTGTTTAAACCTTATGGATTAGCAATTGGGTTTAGTTTTATGTACCTGGTATACAAAGATAAAAGCTGGACGCTTTTAAAAGACATTAAATTGTATGCTGTTGGAATTGTAGTGCTTGTCACAAATTTATCCTGGGTCTTTTATACTGAATACTATTTGCCAAGCTCTGTTAGTATTGGAAGTGATTTGGGATTTAACTTCAAAGATTTGTTTTCTTTAAATTCTTTGAACATCATGCAACAGAGAATATTTGACCAAATAACAACGCAATTTTTGATGCTATTTTGCATATTTGCAATTTTCTCTAAAAAAATAAGCAACAAAGTGCTATATAGTCTTTTAGTCTCAAATATTTGCTATTTTATTATCATTATCCATGGCAATTTAGGGCATAATTACTATCAACTTCCGTTTACCCCAACGTTTATAGGGTTTTCCGGTTTAGGGCTTTTATATTGGATGAAACTGCCTGCCAAAAAACTAAATCCTAAGTTTAAACTGGGAATTATTATTTTCATTTTGGTAGGGTATATTGCATATAGTGCTAAAAAAACATCAAACCATCTTAGACTGTCTATGGGGCCGAAATACATTGGAGATTATATCCAAGCAACAGGTTTGGCAGATGGTCAAAAACTATTAGTCTTGGAAAATTCGGGAACCCGCTATCATGAAGTGCTATATTACGCAAATCGAAAAGGCTGGATCAGGAGACAGGTATCGCATCAAGACCTGGATTGGTTTAAACAAAAAGGAATTGAGATTGTAGCAGTTCACTATGAAGAGTCATATTTTTCAAATGATGCTATCATGAAACCTATCAATGAAATGCTTGAGCCAATTTGGATTGGAGAAGATTGCAGGAATAGTTATGGAGATGAGTGTTTAATGGGTGTGTATAAATTCAAATAAGGTGAATTATTAGTAATACTCAGCATATAATCTTACAAAACGGTTTTTAAGCGTTATTCAAATGTAGATTATGTGTAGCTGTGTGAATCGGTTTGAGTTTAATAAAATTAGAATACGATGAAACAGGAAAAATACGAATCGTTTGGGGTAAATTTGGCGAATGTGCGGAATGCTTGGGAAACGCGGTTGATTAAGTGCATGAACGAGGTGTTGCCGGAGTTTGCAGAGTTTGATTATTGTGCGATCTGTATTCAGGACGTTTATGCTCTGGCGATGAACCATCTTACTCCAAAATATGTTCAACAGGGAACCGTGCTGCTAAAAAAGGAATACACCGATAATGATTTTAGGGATGTTATTGAAATGGCGGTGGAGAAAGTATTGAGCAATCCCAATCATCAATAAAACCTGTTAGCTAGGTTGCCTTCCAATTAAAATCAAACAATCATGAGTGAATCAACCTATTTCGTGGCAGCAGTGGCCGCTGTCATTTTTAAAGAAGGGCGTGTTCTTGCCATGAAGCGATCCGTGAACAAGGATGCGGGTCCAGGTCTCTGGGAAACGCTTTCAGGCAGAATTGATGCCGGCGAGGAACCACTGGATGCTATGAAAAGAGAGATTAAAGAAGAATGCAATTTGGAGGTTAAGATCGATCCCCGGCCGGTTACGTCCTATCAAGCGTCACGAAAGGGTAAACCCATGATTTTGGTGATTTATCAGGCAAGTTATGTAGCGGGGGAGGTGGAAATGAGCGAAGAACATGACGATTATGCCTGGCTGACTCCGGATGAATTTGCGGAGGTAAGCACCTTGGACAAGCTCGTCAATGCTGTCTACGAAGCTGCGAATACCATTTAGCACCGAATTGCTGCCAATCCCAAACCATCAGCTGATTCTAATCCCCAGTTTTTCCATGTATCAATCCGGCTCACCAGGTTTCACGACGACATACTCATCGTTTGGTTCCAGTTTTACGTCTTTTAGGGAAGGTTTGGCAAACACCATGATTTGTTGGACTTTAAATATAACTCCCATCAGGTTGGCAGTCTGTTTCATTTCTTCCTTGAAGTCAGCTGACTGACGGCTTGATAAAGGTTCATTTTTGATCACTGCTTTTAGCTGTTGCAATCTTTCCTTAATTTCTTCCTTTACTTTCAACACTCTTCGGTATTTCATCTGCAGAATGGAGGTCTTGCTATGCATGATACCCCTTGCCACCTGGCTCATCTTCTCAGCTTCAGGATAATGTATATTATCATATTCCGGCTGTTTAAAATAGCGTCTTAAGGTATGATGGAAGCCTTTGCTTTCTTTGAATTCATCCAGATTTGTGATGATTGTGCCCAGAATTGCCGACCGGATCGAATCAATTCTGTGATCGTCGGCCAACCTTTCGTGAATTTCAGGCAGCAGCTGGTTATTAAGGCTGATCTCTCTAAATCCGTATCGGCTCAATGCAGGATTCAGATCCTTGTCTATGAAATTTTTGATCACGGCAAAAAAGTCTTTTTTGAGAATGCGATGAGTTTTTTCACTTTTTCTGACGGCAATCCACTTGTCAGCTTTATCTGCCCGCTGAACACTCATCTTGCTGGAGGTGATATCATCGGGATTGATATAAAAATTTGCGATGTCCTCTTCCCCGATAGTCACGCTGAGGCCAACAATCACATACTTGTTGAAATCAATTTGCCCGTCTTTTCTTAGTTTCAGTTTTTTGTCGTTTGCCTTTTTCTCCAGGTTGAAGTTATTGCGAAGCGTAGACATGATCATCCGTCGCAACCAATATGCGGTAGCCATGGTGGTTTTCAGGGTTCCGAAGATATTCTCTTTTAATTTGAGAAAATCCCGGTGGTAATCCTCCATAGTTTCCTTGGTTCGGGTGCTTTGTTCGGCTTTTTTATTGTTGGTTTCCTCGCGGTAGTGTTTTTCATTAATTCCAGGCAGCAGACTTTGAAACTTTTTTCGAAGCAATGCACGACATTCCTCCGGATTGATGTCTGCAAAAGCAAATTCCAAATCCTGCATGGGAGTTTTGTTAATTAATTGAATGACCTCCCTGAATAAGCTGTTTATGTCATTGATGGTGGAAAGCATGATCTGGTACATCTGCTGCGCCAGCTGACTGAGATTGTCCTGTTTGAAGGTTACCAGGTTGTTTTTTTCGGAATGAAGTCTCAAAAAACGGATCACCTCGGAATCGTCTACCAACTGAAGACCTTCTTTTTTGAATACCGGGATGGAAAAGCAATCGTTGATGACATCTAAAACAGATAGGTCTTCAGGGATAGGTTTTCGTTGACTTGCCCGGATCAAGCGAAACGTTAAGTCTGATGTGTCTTGCTCCAAACGAAATTGGAGGGGCAGCGGTTCCTTTTCAAGAGGGTATTCTTCAAGACCCAGGTTTTCCTTCAATACATCCCGGGCATATTCCAATGCATGCAATCGCTTTAGCCAATGAATGGCGACTCCTAAGAAACTGTTCAAGCGATCGGCTTCATCAGCATCGGTATCCTTCAGCCCTGATTTCTTACTGGCTTGGTGCTGGGCCTCCATGATTTCGACATACTTGCGTTTCAGATCCAGCATGGATCTGCCGGAGGTGGTGGCTTTGTAGGTCTTGATTACGGAGTCTGTAACCATTCGTTTTTGGCTACCTGAAGCAGCAGCAGGTTTTGATCCCAAGGTGACAAAAGTTCGGGCATAGTCCAGTCCTTCTCCTATCGATTTCCCAAAAACATTGTAAAAGGATCTTCTGGCAGGATGACCGGTCTGCATTTCGCGTTGTTGTATTTCTCGATGCAGGGCTATGGTATTAGCCATGAGAGCGCTTAGTGCCTTTTGATCCAGCGCTTTCAGCTTGCTTGGATTGTCTATCAGCAGATGAAAGAGTTTTACTGAGGAATTCAGGCGGTTGGTGAACTTGGTGGGAATGGTTTCGGTCTTACTGATTGACTTGGCATGCTTTAAAAAGATGTACCACCAATCTGGGGAGCCCATAATTTTGGTCTATTTCTTTCTCAGACACGAACGTGAGTTTCGGTTATTCTAAAATTGATTTATCAGTTATCCAGTTACAATCTACCAGTTAGGACCTGTTTTCACCAGCATAGAAGCTGATTGTCAATGATTTATGATTGATAGTGACTTGTCAAGTGCCTATGGGAGCCTATGTAGCGTATGTCTAGGGGGATCGTTTCAGGTCAACCAACTGTTTTGCCAGATCCACCGCCAAAACAGCATTATCTGCGTATCCATCGGCACCTATGTTGTCGGCAAATCTTTGACTGACAGGAGCTCCTCCGACCATTATTTTTATTTCAGATCTTATGCCAGCCTGAATGAGCCCATCAATAACGGTTTTCATCTCCGGCATGGCGGTTGTCAGAAGAGAGGAAAGACAGATCAATTCCGGCTTGATCGATTTTGCTTCTTCAATGAACCGTTCCACAGGTACATTGAAACCAAGATCAACAACTTCAAAACCGGCACCTTTTAACATGATTCCAACCAGGTTTTTGCCGATATCGTGCATATCTCCGAAAACAGTGCCGATAACAGCTTTGCAGTGACAGGATTTTTCCTTTTTGGTGAGTTGTGGTTCAAGTAGTTCCAAGCCTTCGTTCATTGCCCGTGCAGAGAGCAGTACTTCAGGAATAAAAATCAGGTTCTGTTTGAATTGTTTGCCAATCTGATCCATGGCCGGTATCATTCCCCGGTATAACATTTCTGTGGCAGAAACACCTTGTAACAGCCCGTTTCGTATGACTGCGGTTAATGATTCATTGTCCCCTTCAATAACCAGTTTTTTGATCCTGGTTATCAGGTTCTGTGAGGCAGATTGATTATGTGAATGCGATGTCATCCGGTACCATTTTCAATCAAGTAAATTTAGGTCTGGTTTTGCAGTTTTTTTAGAAACTGCCTCGGGGTGGTCCCGGCGTGCTTTCTAAATGTTTTGGTGAAATAGCTCTGATCGTAATAGCAAAGCTCTGCAGCAATATCGATCAGTGATTTATCGCCCAGGCTTATCATTTCTTTGGCTTTTTCGATCTTCAGGGAATTCACATATTCAGGAAAGGAAACGCCGGTTTCTTGTCTGAAAACCTGTGAAAACCTTGATTCGGACATAGAAACAAAATCAGCCACTTCGGAAATGGCCAGTTTTCTGTTCAAATGCCGACGGATAAATTCTATGGCTCTATTGACATGACCCAGTTTTTTGCGGGCAGAAATGACTGTATCGATAAAATCATCAAGCACTTCCTTCAGCCAGATTGAAAAAGAATAAATGTCCTCCAGGTTTTCTGTTTTCCCGGCATACTCATTGGTCAGGTCATAAAAATCATCAATATTGCCGCCAACTTCCATCATTGTTCTTGTAATCAATACAAACAGCTCCAGCATGCGAAATTTCAACAATTTTAAATTGGCGACGCCTTCCAGGAAGATTTCACTAAGCACGTCATTCAAGTTGTCTCGGATTCCCTCCACATCGCAGAGACGAATGGCATTGAGCAGGTTTTCCTGTTTTTCATAAACCAAGTGTTTGGTTTCGCTCCTTTCCTGCTTGTTCTCAATGAGCTTTTCCCCTATTTCCCTCTGAATAAAAGCCTTCTCCTCAGACTCTCTGAATAAATCGACATCGATCAGTTTGTCCGCTTTGAGGAAATCAAATAATTGTTTGGAAAGCAGGGAAACGGATTTGGAGGAGATCAGACCGTTTTGCTCAGTCAGCAGGGGAAACTCCTTTTGATAGTCGCTAAGTTGAGAGCGATTTTGCTCAAATAAAACAAATCCTGAAATGGCACCACCAACAACTTCCCCTTTTTCGACCAGGGGTAATCCCCATAAAACAAAGTTTTTGTGGCAAAGGTGGATAAAGGTATTCCCTAACCGGTTTGCCTCTTGGATGACCAACTTGTGGTCTTTCAAACACTCAATTTTGTTGTTGCAATAGTAGTGATGGCAGCTCCAGGAGCTCATATCGGGAAACACAGGCTCAAACTCTTTATTAAACAAAACACATTGCACACCGGTTTTCGAACAATATAGCTGCACGGAGATTTCCGCCTTTTGTTGAAGCGATTGGCGCTGCTTACCGGTTTGTGTTTTACTCATCGAATGGCTGGAAGCGAGTGAAATTTTTACGGATTTTCTGAAGCTCTATTTTGACAGATACAACGCGGAAACAAAAGCTGCAAACCACGAACCGACTAATACATGGCTTCGATCAAATCGGAAAAAGCCTTATGCACAAAGCTTCGTTTCACTTTCATGGTGGGGGTCACTTCGCCATCTTCAACATAAAGTTTTTTGGGCAGGATGGTGAATTTCTTTGGCTGCTCGACACGAGAGAGAGTATTGTTGACACTGTCGATCTCTTTTTGGATTAGTGCCTTAATGTCTTCGGCTTGCGTCAAATCCCGGTAGGTGGAGAATTGAATTTTGTTGTCTTGGGCGTATTTAACTACTGTGTCTTCATCTATCATAATCAGAACAGTGAGAAATTTTCTTTGGTCACCGATAACAATGGCATCATTGATATAGGTACTGGCCTTCAACTTGTTTTCGATATATTGCGGTGTTACGTTTTTCCCACCTGCTGTAACGATAATGTCCTTTTTCCGGTCTGTGATCTTCAAAAACCCGTCTTCGTCCAGTTCCCCTATATCCCCGGAATGTAACCAGCCATCAACAATAGTATCTGCTGTAGCCTGGGGATTTTTGAAGTAACCTTTGAAAACGGAGGGTGATTTGACCAGGATTTCTCCATCTTCCGCAATTTTAACTTCCGTACCCGGAATGGGCGGCCCCACAGTTCCAAATTTCACATTACCTGCCTGCGACGTGCAGGTGACGCCCGATCCTTCCGTTTGGCCGTACCCTTCAATAACATTGATGCCAATCGATTGAAAAAACAGCAACACTTCTTCAGAAATGGGGGCAGCACCGGAATAGGCGATGCGCATACGATCAAACCCCAGCCTTTCTTTCAACTTCCGGAATACAGCAAAATAGGCAAGCCAATATAACGATTCAAGCAGAACAGGGACTTTTTTGAACCTCATTTTCAAAGATGCCCGCTTGCGACCGATACCATGAGCAAGTTTAAATACCCGGTGTTTGAACCAGGTGGCATCGGACATTTTGATATGAATAGCTGAGGCGTACTTTTCCCAGATTCTGGGCACAGCGTAACCAACCGTCGGTGAGATCTCCATCATATTGTCGGTGATGGTATCCGGGCTTTCGATGAAATTGACAATGTAACCGTTAACCACATGACCAAATACGGAAAACATACGCTCAAAGATGTGGCAGAGCGGAAGAAACGACATTACTTCATCTTTGTCTGACATGGGGTTTGCTCGTGTCAAAGCATCCGCAAGCCAGGTGACATTGGCATGAGTTAGCATGGCACCTTTTGGCGGACCTGTGGTACCGGAAGTATAGATCAGCACCGAGAGATCCTCTGCTCCAACCTGCTTTAGTCTGTCTTCAAACAAATCGGGCTGTTCCTGGCAAACCTTTTTGCCGAGGTTCATCAAGCTGTCAAATGACATGACCAGGGGATCTTCAAAATCTCTTAAGCCTTCTAAATCCCAGACAATAACCTTGTTCAAGTTTGGAATGTTATCCCTAAAGGTCAACCACTTGTCCAACTGCTCTTCATTTTCCGCAAAAAGAAAAACGGATTCCGAGTGAGCAACTGTATATTCAACCTGGGCAGCGGCGTTGGTGGAATACACGCCAACGGCAACACCCCCGACGCATTGAATGGCCAGATCAGCTATGACCCATTCCGGGCAATTATCACCTATGATTGAAACACATTGCCCCTTTTCCAATCCCATTGATACAAGCGCAGAGCCAATAAATTTCGCCTGCATGTAATACTGATTCCAGGATAAGTCATGCCAAAGTCCGTATTGCTTGTAGCGCAGGGCAACTCTGTCCTGGAAATGATCAACTGTCGCTTTGAATCTCAGGGGTACCGTTTGTAGGGTCACTTGTTTATCTCCAGACTTTTTTTCTTTTCCAGCGTTGATATCCTTTCGCAGATTCTTCTGAACGCACACCCAGGTAGAACTCTTTAACATCTTTATCATTCAGCAGATCGGCCGATTTTCCTTTCATAACAAAGCGGCCGTTTTCCAATATCAAGCCGTAATCCGAGTTGGAAAGTGCCATTTTGGCATTTTGTTCAACCAGCAGAATGGTAACACCCGCCTTATTAATTGATCTGATGATTTTAAAAATGTCTTTCACTAGGATCGGTGATAAACCCAAGGATGGTTCGTCCAAACACAGCAGTTTGGGTCGGCTCATCAAGGCCCGACCTATCGCCAGCATCTGCTGTTCACCACCGGAAAGGGTTCCTGCCCATTGATTCACACGGTCTTCAAGGATTGGGAAGTATTTGAAAACCTGTTGGATATCGTTTCTGATCCCTTTTTGATCCGATCTCGTATAAGCACCCATCAACAGGTTTTCCTTTACCGTAAGCTCTTCAAACACTTCCCTGCCTTCAGGCACATAGGAAATGCCCATGCGCATGATATCTTCGGTATCGTTGCCATCAATCCGTTTACCCATGAACTCGATGACGCCTTTGTCAGGCTGGTCTTCGATCAATCCCATCAGGGTTTTCAGAATGGTGGATTTGCCCGCCCCGTTGTTACCCAGGATTGTGGTGATGGTTCCTGTTTCAACAGAAAGTGAAGCTCCGCGAATGGCGTAAATCAGATCGTAATAGGTTTCTATATTTTTAATCTCAAGCAACGTCGTCAATGTCCTCGTCCTCCCCTAGGTATGCCTTCAAGACTTCCGGATGTTTTTGCACGTACTCCGGGGTTCCTTCCGTGATAGGTTTGCCGAAATTTATCACCAGAATCCGGTCTGAAATATCCATTACCATCTGCATGTCATGTTCAATCAGCAGAATTGTAATTCCCAACTCATCCTGGATATCTTTGATCCAGAAAATCATGTCCTGCTTTTCTTCGGAGTTCATTCCCGCACATGGTTCGTCCAACAGGAGTAATTTGGGTTCGAGAGCCAGAGCGCGTCCCAATTCCACCAGCTTTTGAGTGCCATAAGGTAACCCACCAACAAATTGATTACGGGCAGCCTGCAGATCCAGAAGATCGATAATCTCTTCGACTTTTTTTCGGTGCCGGGTTTCCTCTTTTCCCGCAAAGGAGTTTTTCCCCCACATCAACCCGCCTCTCAACACTCCTGTTTTGATAAAGATATGCCTGCCCAACATGATATTTTCCATACAGTTCATATTGTTAAACAACTCTATGTTCTGGAAGGTTCTGGCTATTCCCAGGCGGGCAATCTTGTCAGGTTTCAAACCGGTGATATTCTTATCCTGGTAATGAATAGAACCCTGGTCCGGTTTATAGATTCCATTGATACAATTAAAAAGGGTGGTCTTACCGGCGCCGTTGGGACCGATTACAGAGAAAATTTCTCCCTTTTCAATGGAAAAATTAATCCCTTCCAAGGCTCTTAAGCCGCCAAATGATATCCCCAGGTTATTAATTGAGAAAAATGACATATCGTTTCTGATAAGTTACAAGATTATAGCAAGGCGAGTTGGTGGACCTGCTTCGTTCGACCCATCCTCCAACTAAAATCTAACTATTTGATATTTATGTAAAATTATAAGCAGAATGTAGGGTGGATCAGGGAGTGAAAAGACGGATCCACCTTGGTTCAATAGTTGCGACACATTCTGTTCTATTTTTTGGCCTGCCAGTCGTATTCCGGAGCTATCCAGTCGGTCAAACGTTCGGCATTCCCATTTTTATCTGCGCATCTGGCAATAAACACCGACACCTGGCCTTGGCGCGAAGCCGGATTATTGGGATCGAACTTACCGTATTTAACCGGTCCCATGGAGCCCTGGAATTCCAGTTTTTCCAATTCCTGGACCAGTCGCTCCCTGCTTAAATTTCTGCCGGCATTTTTCAACGCTTCCACCAGGGGTTCCGCAAAGGACATTCCGGCGATGTAAAACGTGCCCCAGCGTTCGCCCTTGGCAGCATATTTTTCATATGCCATTTTATAGCGGTTCAGGACCGGATGGTCATCCCCCGGAAGCACGCTAAAAGCCGCTGTAATGACGCCAACCCACAATCCCCTGGTGA
Organism: Pseudomonadota bacterium; assembly: GCA_022360105.1. The sequence continues at coordinate 4,873 of JAKSDL010000040.1, read as the reverse complement.
TTTTGACCATAAAGGGATAGTCGGAAACGGTGCTGGTGCTCATGAATTGAGGGCGAAACTTCATGGCTGCTGCTGTACCGACAATTCTTGCAGCAGAGCCGGGGTCAACCCACAGTAGCACTGCATCTGCTTTTGATTTTCTTAGTTCAGCGACATGAGGTTTGACGTCGGTATCAGCAAGGTTTTTGGGGATAGAAGCAACCAATTTCATACCATATTGGGCAATTTGTGATTCAGCACCTCTTAATCCGTTTTTGCCGTACTCATCGTTTTGATAAACTATGGCGATCCGCTTTTTATTCATGTTTTCCTTGGCATACTTTACCAATGCTTTCGCTTCGATGATGTACAGGGGGTAGGTTGGAAAAAGGTATCTCTGCGGAGGATCGATCCAAACCAGAGAACCGGCAGCAGGGGTGATCCAGGGTACTTTTCTTTCCATTAAATAATCCTTAACGGCCATCCCCGGTGCTGATCCTACACCGCCAACCCAGGCAAATATGCCGTGATCACTTTCCTGAAGTTGCTTGACTCCAGCCTTCGTTTTTGCGGGATTGTAAGCATCATCAAAATAATGATACACAATTTTTCTGCCGTGGATGCCGCCTTCATCATTGATTAGTTTAAACAATGCATCTGATCCCCTGGCAACCGATCCCCATGGAGCAGCCGGACCGGTTTGCGGTCCCCATTGTCCGATATGAATTTCAGTATCGGTCAGTCCTTCTTCAGCAAGCGCATAACCTGTCAAACAGAATATTGCGGCGATGAATACATAACCCGCTGCAAGCAATTTTGTTTTCATGAGCTCTCCTCTATTGGTTACTTCAGATTCGGGTTGGGTTAAAAAAATGCCTTATCGATCAGACTTTTTTCACATAATGACGCGCAAACAAACCACTGGGTTTGATGCATAAAACCAGAACGATAATGGCGAAAGCAACGACGGATTTAAATTCAATGGAAACATACCCTCCAAAAAGGTTTTCAATAATTCCTAGCATATAGGCACCTGCTGCAGCCCCCGGAAGTGAGGTCATACCTCCCAATACGGCTGCCGAAAATCCTTTTAACAATGGTCCCCACATCATAAATGGTTCCATTAAAATCGGTGCTGTAAGCAGGGCTGCGGTACAACCAACCATGGAGGAGATGCCCCAGGTCAGCATCATGATTCGTTTGGTGCGAATTCCCATGATTCGCGCTGCAACCGGATTCTGCTGGGTGGCTTTCATGGCCATTCCCAATTTGGAGTAGCGATAAAATAGAAACAAAGCGAACATAATCAAAATAGCAATCACAAGAGAGAGCATTTCCAGAGTACTAAAATAGGCTCCACCTACGTCAATGCTGTCATAAGGACCGATTGGAAAAGGAAATATCTGCTGATCTGCTCCAAATTTCCAGGAAACCAATCCCAACAGGATAAATTCCATACCAATAGTGATAATGATTAAACCAAGTAGATTAGGTTCTTTAGCACGTCTTAAAATTGCAAATTCCAAAACCGCTCCCAGCAGCAAGGCAAAAAGATAAGCGCAAACAAAGGCGGATAGGAAGGAAAAACCATAGTTTTCCAAAAGCATAAAAGTGAAATAGGAAGATGCTAACGCCATTTCTCCCTGGGCAAAGTTCACCACTTCAGATGTTTTATAAATAATCACCATGGCCAGGGCCATTAACGCATAGGAACTACCCACTGCGATACCACTCACCACCATCTGGAAGAATTCAAGCATCTGCGTCCTTTTTCTAGTAATTCAAAACGGCCAGGTCATCCAGTATTTTTTTATCCGTATCCAAATACCAAAAAGTCCCAGGGGCTCAAATACCATAATCAGGATCATAATCAGACCCAGCACGATATACTGGATATTGGATACTCCGGTAATGGAAAAATAGCTTTGGGACAACGATTTTAACCAATCTCCAAAATAAGGCAGATCTAAAATGTTTCTTAATTGCAGATCCAGCCAGGAAATCAAGCAGGCGCCTGTGATAGACCCCATGATGGAACCCAATCCGCCAACCACAATATAAGCCAAAAAAGTAATCGACATTACCAGACTGAACAATTCCGGTTCAATAAACCTCAATACAAATGCATAAAGGCCACCGGCCAGACCTGTGTAGAATGCACTGATAGCAAAGGAAAGGGTTTTGTAATATGCCAGATTAACACCCATGGTTTCTGCTGCAACATCTGCATCACGGAGTGCCACAAACGCCCTTCCGATTTTGGTGCGTACCAGGTTTCTGGCAAACCAGGCCAGGAAAATAGTTAGGGGAATCAGTAAAAAATAAAAATCACGATCTGATTCGATATGCCAGCCAAAAAGCGATAGTTCTGGAGTGTGTAGTCCGTTACGTCCTCCGAATAGGTCTATTTTACCAATGATCAAGGTGATAGTAATTCCAAATCCCAGTGTGGCGATAGTCAAATAAGGCCCTTCCAAACGTAATGCCGGAAATCCGATCATAAATCCGAAAAGGGCTGCAATTAGTGCAGCAAGAGGTAAGGCAATGATAAAAGGAAGACCTGCGAGGGACATCAAAACAACTGTGCCATAGGCCCCAATGGCAAAAAATCCGGCGTGACCCAATGAAATCTGCCCGGTAAATCCAACCAGGAGGTTCAATCCAATGGCGACGATGACGTTGATAGCCATGTAATTCGCCATATAAATGTAATAATTGCTGGGCATTACAAACGGAAACACTGCCAGGCCAGCAAACAGGACAAGAAACCAGAATACTACCGTACCGGAACTAAGCAGTCTTACATCCTCGTAGTACTCTCTTTTCATATCCATAAACCGTTCTCCTGAAATCTAAATGATGTGATGGCAAAAAAAGCAGAGACAATAAAAGGCATGAGGAGATGTAATATTATTACATTGCATTTCCAGCAAGACCAGATCTTTGTTTATGAAGCATGGCTATTATAAAAAAACCTAAAATGTCAAGTTTTTATTGATAATTTACGCTAAAGCTTATCCTTTCAATTTCCTGGTTCCCGATACAACAAAATATAGGCAATTGTTGTTTCATTTGGTATCTCTGTTTTGACCTGCAGAGCTTCTTCGCTTTTAAACAGGAAATTAGTCGACATTAAAAATTAAGGACCAAGTCGTTTTTGGGTCAGATTTAAGCTTTTAGTCACAACGGGTTTATATTCAACCTAAAAACTATTTTAAGAAATTTTTATGCAGGTCCGGTAGCAGAATATTAATTTATCTAAAAAGGGGTGTTTAGGCTTGACCGGGTTTGGGTTTGTGATTATTGTTTAAATACATTTTGATTGTTTCCTTTGGGAACCATTGTTTCATTAGCTTTTGAGAATTCTGTGCAAGCGGGATTCGTCGGACTAACCAACCGCAAAACGAGTGAAGTGAAATGAGATGGGCCCAGGGGTTTGGCTACGGCGGGGTTGGTTCCTCGCTTTATGGTGCTTGCACACCGCCAGGCTTCTGGGCTTTTCTCATTTCCGGGGGAGGATCAGGACTGGCGGTGATCTGAATAAGAATACCACCATGACACCGGTTGTGAATGTCAAAGCTGTCAGGAAGCTTTTTTTAAAAAACTATCCTCCGTTTGTTATTCCGCCTCAGCAAAAACTCATCTACACCAGCAAAGAGGCGGGGGAAGCTCTTGACATTTCCAACCCCGCCTGGCCATTACAACAATCACTGACTAAATCATTGCACGAGCTTGATTCCTTGTCGGTGATCTTCTCAAACCAAACCGATGAAGCATTGGTTCTTATCCAACAGTTCCGTGCACATCCCCATTGTTTCCGATTGTTACGCTGCTATCTGCGGCTAAACAAACCGGAAGTTGCGTCATCCGCCCGGTGGGGCTTGCGAGAGTTGATCCCGCTAATTGACCCCCCGCTGTTCTCGAAAAAAGCTGGGAGGCCTGAAAAATAGAAGATAGCCTTGTTTGCTGAAATATAAAAATAGGTGTATTGTCCACTGGTTTAAACCCTTTGCATTTGTCCCAATAACTTAACCTTTTGTTCTCATATGACATCTTCTCAGAAGGAAGTTCGTAGAAGACTTAACGACAAAATACAAGAATTGAGTAAGAAACTAAAAGATGCCAACAAAAGAGCTGATGAGGCCTTCCTCCGGTTGAAGTTGGTTAAATCTGAATTAAATTCTGAATCAGAAGCAGAGTTCAACATCAATGACCTGGAGTATTTGGAAAAAAAAGCAAAACGGATTAGAAAGAGACTAAGTAAACAAAAAGAAGTTCCTGAAATGTCTTTGTCACAAGCTATAGCCATCGGTGGCAATGATGACATTATTATCAAATCTTCTTGGCGTAGACCGGAAGAAATTAAATTCATTACAATTAGTCCCGAAGTTAAAATCGTTACTTTTTCAAAAAAAGGGGACAGGTGGATGAAGTCCCAATCCTGGGTAGATGATGCGGAACTCTTTTTAACGAATGACTTTATCTTGACGACAAAAAAAGAAGAAGGAATTATTGATAGATTGAAAAATAGCAATCAAACATGATCAGACAGGGACACTATAGAATGTCCCCTATTTTAATTGAGAACGCAACAAAGCAAATCTGCTCTAATTCCCTCACCTTGAAAATTGAAGTCCATTTTTTGACGCGATCTACTTTGACTTGCTCTACTTGTTTAAAAAGGTTGTATCCGATTTTAATAACTTCTTCATAGCCGTCTATGGCTTCTAAAGGATCATTACCTAAATGCTCAAGCTCTCTATTTCTTGCCTGCCGACCTTTTAACAAAAATTGCTTATGCTGATTGATGATTTCATTTTCAGGTAGATTGAAACACAATCGCTTCTTCTCATCAAAAATTAAAAGATCCAAATGTTTAGCTAAATGAATCCAT
>JAKSDL010000258.1 GCA_022360105.1 Pseudomonadota bacterium | reverse complement strand
CTGCTAAAGAGAACAGGAATATTACCGTATGGATTTCATCCAGTGCTTCTGCTGTTCCCGGATTGAGCGGCGGCAGGGATCAAGCACAAATTTTAAAGGAATTGGCCGATAACAATTTTACCCCCTATTACAATATTAATGTAAATCTTCAGCTCGCACCTGCAGGTTCACTACTTCCGGCTGCTCTTGCAGGAATAGGTCCTGATATAGCGCTTCAAATAGGAGGGGGAGACGTTGTAAACTATGCAGCAAGAAATGCCATAACCAATTTATCCGGTTTTGAAGGTTTCAATGATATTGTGACGAGATTTCAAGGCAGTGCGCTTGTTCCTTATAAATATGACGGGGGAACATATGCTCTTCCTGAGACACAAACATTTATGATGATGTTTTATAGAAAAGATATTATGGAAGAGCTGGGGATGGATTTGCCGGATACCTGGGATGATGTATACAATGTAATCCCTGTTTTGCAGAAAAAGAACCTTGAATTTGGCTACCCGATGGGTTTTAACGGCTACATGATCAATCTTATGCAAAATAATGGTTCTTTGTATATAAAAGACGGCGTGCGGTCAAATCTCGATTCTGAAGTTGCAATGGACGCATTCAATCAATGGACCGAATTATATACCAACTATAAACTTCAAATTACATATAACTTTATTAATCGTTTTAGGACGGGTGAAATGCCCATAGGGATTGCCGATTATATGGATTATAATCAATTAACGTTATTTGCGCCTGAAATTAAAGGATTATGGGATTTTATGCCTGTTCCGGGTACTGTTAATGAAAATGGTGATATTGACAGGTCTTGTCCCGGCGGTGGGGGTGGTTGTATTATGCTGGCTCAAGCTGAGGATAAAGATGCTGGGTGGGAATTTATGAAATGGTGGACAAGTAAAGATACCCAGAGCACTTTCAGTAAGGAACTGGAATGCATAATGGGAGCTGCTGCCAGGAATGCTACGGCCAATGTTGAAGCGATGTATGAATTACCATGGCCCAAAAACCATTATAAAAACCTCATGAGCCAGTGGCAGTGGGTTAAAGGTATACCCGAAGTTCCGGGTGGCTACTATACTACCAGGTATTTGGATTTTGCATATAGAAGTGTTGTGAATGATGGTGAACAGCCTGAAGAAACGCTTTTGGATTATGTCAAGACGATTAATGATGAGATCAGGAAAAAGCGTAAGGAATTTGGTTTGAGTTTAAATTAATCAAGGTTTAATCAAAATTTGGGGGGGTCAATAATGAGTAGTATTGCAACTGCAAAAAGAAGCTCGGTTTTTCAAGAGAGAAAGGAAGAAAAAAGAATCAACAGGATAAAAAAAGAACTGAAAAATAGCAAGGTATCCTACATGTTCATTGCTCCTTACTTAATATTATTCTGTTTGTTTACAATGCTTCCTGTTGTTATTTCCATGTTTTTTAGCTTTACCTATTTCAATATACTTGAGCTACCTAAATTTATAGGCTTTGATAACTATATTAAATTATTTTTGTATGATGATATATTTCTTACCGCAATAAAAAATACCATCGTATTTGCCCTTGTAACCGGACCGGTAAGTTATATGCTCAGTCTTATCTTTGCATGGATCATAAATGAGCTGACTCCAAAAATAAGGGCTTTTGTGACATTGGTTTTTTACGCGCCTTCTATATCGGGGAACGTTTACCTTGTATGGACGATTATGTTCAGTGGAGACAGCTATGGATATATCAATGGGATATTGATGCAAAGGGGCGTTATTGCAGACCCAATTCAATGGTTCCAAGATAAAGACTATATTCTGCCCCTTGTTATTGTTGTAGCATTGTGGACCAGTATTGGCACAAGTTTTCTAGCTTTTATTGCCGGATTACAGGATCTGCACACTTTGCAGGTTGCCGTGCAGGCTGATAGCTCACACTACGGATATATTACTGAGCAATCCGATATTAATCCTGTGG
>JAKSDL010000605.1 GCA_022360105.1 Pseudomonadota bacterium | reverse complement strand
GTCAAGCAGCGCCACATCCAAAAATTGTCCTGTCTTGTTTCTTTCTTTATAAAATAAAGCTGCTAAAATCGATATCAATGCAATATAAGCTCCCCCACCAATATCTGCCATTTGAAATCCAGGTATTTGGGGTGTGCCATCTATTGAACGGTTTTGATTTAGCAATCCGGTATAAGCCAGACAATTACCATCATGTCCCGTTTTTTGTGAGTAGAGACCTTTTGCGCCAAAGGTGGAAATATGGCAAAAAATCAATTCGGGAAAGCTATCTTTAAGACTTTCATAATCAAGTCCCGTTTTTTCCAGGGTACCCTGACTAAAAGTTTCAATTAAAATATCCGTGGTTGATAAAAGATTACGGATGATATCCTGACCTTCTTTTCTTTTAATATTGACAGTAATGGATTTTTTATTTCGGTTGCTCATATAATAAACCGCACTGTCCGATTTGATATTTTCATCCGTCATTATTAACGGATTTCCCATTTTTCTGCCGGGATCTCCAAGTTTAGGATTCTCTATTTTTATAACGGTAGCACCCAAATCCCCAAGATACATGGCAGCCAAAGAGCCAGGGAAAGTCATTGATAAATCAAGTACTGTCACCCCGGCTAAAGGGCCTTCATTATAATTCATATAAATCGTCCTTTATTCTTCTTGCCAACTGTAAGATTTAATTGAAGCCAAAGAAAGGCCGTCTCCGGTGTTATTGTGTGATAGCAGTACGTTAAAAAAATTAACCTCACCTTTTTTTCCCAAGGCGGTGGTAAATAACTCATGGTCATATTTTTCAATAATATGCTGATTAATACGAATATTTTCTATTTCAAATGTACCTGCAGGTTCAAGAAAGGTCGTGCAACTCATTTGTCTCCTGGCCCTGTTGTGTAAAAACGATTCTTGAAACGTATTAATAAGTGAGAAAAATCCATTAGCCAAATAAAAAATGCTAATATTAATATCTAAATTTTTACGTTGATGGATGATATTATCAATCATATTCGCCCTGATGTCGGGAACCATTTTTTTTGCACCATCCCCAATAAAGGCGAGTATATTGTTCTTCGATGTCACTGCCAGACTATTAACAGCTAACAATGCATCTCCCATTAATGCCCTCCCGTACCAACCGGAAAAGCCCGGACCTGTTCGAACAATATTCCGAAAGGCAGAAACACCGTTTCGACCGACATCGTAAATACCCGTGTAAGTATAGTTGTCATTTTTAACCAAATACTCGATGGTTTTGTTGAGTTCCGTAAAAAAGTAATTTGGAAACATTGGTTGAACCGCAATTGATTTACTGTATGTGTCCTTACCGACTGCCGTATTATCCATAGTACTTTTTCTGAATGACAAAACATCCGGAGAAACATCTAATCTGTTTTTTACCCTCTCCAAAAAATCGATCAGATTCATCTGACAATAATAATCGGCAAACGGTGCTATATGTGCAGGATTGTTGTTAACCTGAGCAATGCGAAATTTGTTTCTTAACGAGGCCTCCGAAAAAGGAGAGCTGATTTGACTGATCTTGGACTTCAAGAAAAAAAGTACCTGCTCCCTTTTATCTCTAATTTTCCCTTTTTCCGTTACATAGCGATAGATCTTTTTTGAATAGCCGTATAATGAGAAAGATCCAAAGTAATTTTTTACAATAGTTTTATCCTTGTATCTTGAAACGGAACCCGGCCGGGTAATTCCATCGACCAAAACAATACCTGCCCGTTTAGCAATTTGTTCGACAAGATGATACTCTTCTTGGGATAAAACACCGCATCGCCATACAATTCTGCTTGGTTCGTTGTTAAGAATGTTAATGATGTCATCAAGATTTTTTTCATCGTATTGAATTTTTTTATTAACCGGGGGAACCACGATCGGTTGCTTCAACTCTTCCGTGGACATCAATACCTTTGTTGAAAGCAATAAGACGACAGGTCTGTCATTTGTATTGTACAAATGAAAGGCTTCTGTCAGATTTTCACACATGTTTTCAGGGTTGGTAAATGAAACGACCGGCAAATCGCGCGCTTTCATGACGTTGACGATATTGTCTTCATCATAGTTTGTACCTTGAAATGGGAACCAGGAACCGGGATTTGCCTCTGCAACAATGACAAATCCACGAGCCTTACTTTGTTTTAGATTTGTAAGTGTTCCTTTTAATTCGTCTCCCATTCCACTTGTTATTACAATAACAAAGGGACGTTGGTGTAATTGCCAGTTTGCAACAGCACCGCAGGCTAAACTGTGCTCACTGGGCCCGGACAAACAAAAACCATTTGCTCCTTTTGCTTTCAATTTTTCAAACGTGTCAATAATAGATGATACGAGAGAACCGGTAAAATAGTAAAAATCCCAACTATTCGTTGTTGAAGAAAGAAACTTATCTATTTCAACAGCAGCCGTGATTGACCTTCGTTTTCCAAAACCCCTTAACGCACGTGGATTGCTGTAGAAAAGTTGAAAAAAATTTGTGAATTGATTAACAACATCAAATGCTGGTGCTAAATAACCACCACCATCAACAACTCTTACGCAATAACGGTAGGAACAAATATATAACTTGTTTAAAACCGGCATGGAATCCTGGTAGACGATAACGGAATTATGTACACGAATCCATTTTATGTTATTCCTTGTTAAACTTTCAAAAAATGAATCGATCGATCTTTCCAGCACTCTTCTTTCATTATGAATGTGATTGGAAGGGCGTCCATCATATAATAGCATCGATACCAAAAGAGTATCATCGTTTTGTATCGTTTCTTTGTTTAATCGGATTAGTTTTTCATGCAGTTTTTCAATGGAATGATCAGCTACAATCGCCAGTTCAAAATTATCCATTTTTTCGATGAGCTCAGCGGCTGAGTTCAAAATGGAACCAAAGAGAACCGGGTCTTTAATTGCTATTCTGTCCGTTTTTTCAGGGCAATCAAGGGAAATCTTGACACCACTCTTTAGGGCCAATGCTGAAAAGGGGTAGGAAAGTGCATCAACTAATTGCTTTTCAAGTGAATATATTACAATACCAAGAACAGTTTTTTTTGCCATGAGAACGCTCCTTTGTTTAGTCGTTGGGCCTGAAGACAGTCCGAAGCGTATGCGCTGATTTTGCTCATTTTGAAAAGCAGCGCATACCTGTCGATAGACGCAATGAACCTTATGGTTATTGATGCTGAGCCAAAACCGTTTGGCAACTGTTTTCCGTTAGTTGGAATGGAAACACGAACCGGATTGGCGAAAACCGGTCCACCAAATCTTTTAAACTTAAATAAAATCCAATGATTTTATATTAGTTTAAAAGAGCTAATATCTTTTTGTAGTTGGGAAGAATGGGTCGACAATTCTTCAGACGCCGCAGCCGTTTCTTCTGCTACAGCGGAATTTGTCTGATTGGATTCATTGATTTGAGAAAGCCCCCTGTTGATTTCAATAATGGAGTCATTCTGTTCCTGCGAAGCAGAAGAAATATCACAAACGAGGTTGTTTACTTTCTCGACGCTGCTGCTGATCTTGGTTAAAACTTCAGCGACTTGATCTGCACTACTTACCCCGACTGCCACCTCTTTGATTGAACGTTCGATCAGATTATTGGTATCTTTAGCGGCTTCTGAACTTCTTTGGGCCAGGTTTCGAACCTCTTCGGCCACAACGGCAAAGCCTTTTCCGAATTTTCCAGCCCGAGCAGCTTCGACAGCAGCGTTCAGGGCAAGCAGATTTGTCTGAAAAGCGATCTCATCAATGACCTTGATCACGTTGGTTACGCTTGAACTGGTATCATTTATCTCTTTCATGCCTTTCAACATATACTCCATACGTTCCGTTCCACTTCTAACTTCTTCAAGCGCTTCATTACTCAATGCTTGGGCATGAGACGCACTTTCACTGTTGTTTTTAGCGTTTGTTTCGATTTCGTTCATTGAAGATGAAATCTCCTCCAAACCAGAAGCTTGGTTAGATGTGCTGTTAGAAAGGCTTTGCGCGGAGTCTGCCAATTCGTTGGCATTTTCAAACACCTTTTCCGAAGACCGTTTTGTTTCTTCAATCACGCTGTTGAGTAAGTCGATCGTTTCATTTATGCTTTCTTTCAAGTTTTTCAAATTACCGTTATAATTCCCCTTGATGCGAACGGATAAATCGCGACCTGAGACCCGTCCCATGACCTGCTCAACCTCATCGGTAACCACAAGCAGTTCATCAGCCTTGGCTTTTGAATTTCTCCGTTCCTCATTTATTTGCCTTTGACTATTGATCACATTTCTTTCATAGATCAATCCGAGGGCCAGCATGACAATGACGAGAAAAAAATAAGCCACAAAATATTCCGTCGGATCGGTATTTATCGGCCCCATTTGCCTACCGGACATGTTCAAATAGTAAAATATCATGATTGAGGCTGCTGAAGCGACTCCCCAGAAAATACCCGAACGGAAGCCGGACATCATGATGCTCAGGATGATGACCGTTACATACCATGAATTGTCTGTCTCCATCACACCAGCCCCGGTTGCAATCAGGTAGGTTAGAAGGATAAACATAACGCAAGTAATGGCATTTCCCACTTGAAAGGTTGATCCGGTTTTTTTCAAGTAAAACAATAAAAATGCAATCACGAATCCGCAGATTGCAATGGCAATCCCATAAGGAATTTTGTCGGTCACGAAATAAAAGATTGCTAAAAGAACGGCAGAAACATCAAGACTAAGTATTACCCATACAACCAATCTAGCCTTGGTATAGTAAATTATATCGGCCTTTACTCTTTCCGGAATAAACATGTCGACAAATCCAGACCTTGTCATAATTACTCCTACGTTATTTTAGATAATTGTATTGCTTTTTCTAAGCGTGATTTCATTAACATGTATTGTATAATTGAATGAAACGGAATTTTGAAGCGAAAAACGGTAATTACTTAATCTGGACACTTCACTTGCCTATACTGATGCACTCTATTTCAATCGTTTTATCGGTTATATTGGATTTTTGATTGCCCTACGATAAATGATTTCAAAATCAGGACAAATCTCAGATTGTGAAACATCAATGTGTAAATCGGGTCTGAAAATTTCAAATTTACTTCTGAGCAGTAAACGGCAAATTCCCAGCAGGTTGACTTCAAAAACGACATGGTCCCTGAAGAATTTAATGTTTTAACGTGAACCGTCCTTAACGATGTTTTGAAAACGAGAGTCGATGATTTCTTTAACTCAATAGAAAAGCTATTTTTTGGCGAGCCTATTCATGGGCTATCCAGGGTGATTACGATTTTCAGCAGTTCAAATCGAGTAGATTTAGTAGTTGTATTTCAAGCTTTACCTGAAACAGAAAAACCAAGTATAAAAACCGACAAAACCTGAAATAACGGCTACCTATGCCGCAAGGACATCATTATTGACATCATAACCAACGATAATATTTTGAAGGGAGAAAAAAGCTATTTCTTATATACTTAAAAGACGATGAAGCTTAAAAGATTTTTCAAAAGTTTTTACAATCGCGCTTGTATATATTTGGTATTACAGAATAAAAATTTAATAAGCGTTTGCTGACTGACAAACCCACAGGATTGGTTTCCTGCTGTAGCACTGTTAAAGCCCCTTGAAGGCGGCTGAATTAGTCGTTCAGTTTGTTGTAAAATATTTAACCAATGTGATTAAACTCATGCGTACCGTTGGATCTAAAATTGAAGTGTTCACCGGGAAGGTTTGATTGTGTATTAGCACCTTTGATAGACGAATAAACAGATCTGCCTACCCAAAACAACCCACCAAATATCCAGTTACCATCTCTTGTCATTTAATTTGTCCCGATTTGAATTGAAAAAAACGAAGGTTCGGTTTTTGGTTTTGATGTTTTTGTTCTATTTCGCTTATCTTCACATCCATGATCGGACATGAAAAAACCGCCTGGCAAAAAAACAGGTTTCCGGATAATGCTGTGTAGAGAGGGTTT
>JAKSDL010000197.1 GCA_022360105.1 Pseudomonadota bacterium | reverse complement strand
GTTAATTGTGGCGCTATTCCGGAGTCTTTGATAGAGGGGGAATTATTCGGTCATGAAAAAGGATCGTTTACTGGTGCACAAACCATGCATCGAGGAAAATTTGAACTGGCCAGAAACGGGACCCTGTTTCTGGATGAAATTGGGGAGATGCCCCTGGCATTGCAGGCAAGATTACTGAGGGTTCTTGAAGAACAGCAGTTTTACAGAATTGGCGGTGAAAAGCCGATCAGCATCAATTTAAGGATTGTTGCAGCCACGCAGGTGAATCTTGAAAAGGCTGTTGAGGATAAACTATTCCGCGAAGATTTATATTACCGACTCAATGTTTTACGAGTCCATATTCCAGCGTTAAAAGACCGAATCGAAGATATTCCACTGCTTGCCTGGCATTTCCTGGAAAGGGCGTTTACGGAGTTAAACCGGCGAAAACCATATCCTGTTTTATCCGATGAAACGATTAATGCCTTGATCCAACAGTCCTGGAGAGGTAACGTACGGGAATTAAAAAACATTATGACAAGGCTGGCCGTGCTGCTGCCCAACAACACTCAATTAATCACACCCGATTACCTGACGGCTTATTTTCCGGAAAAAATGTTTGATACGGATAACCCCCAACATCAACCTACTTTTCCCGTATATGACAATGTACCTGAAAATGCGGAAAGGATTCCTCAAAACAATGTTATTGAGGTTGCCTCGATACCAACTGAAGAAGGGGTTTTTATACCTGTTGGAACGACATTGAGGGATGCTGAAGAATTGATCATTCAAAAAACCCTTCATCACACCAATGGTAATCGTACAAAAGCTGCAAAAATTCTGGGTATCGGACTGAGAACCATTCGCAGGAAAGTTAACGAACCACAAGTTTCTTAAAATGAGCAACACATATAAGGTATTTATTGACGGCCAGTCCGGTACGACCGGATTGCAGATAAATCAACGTCTAAGGAATCGTGAAGATATTGAGCTGGTTGAAATCGCAGACGCCGACAGAAAAAACTCAAGCATCAAAAAAGAGATTATCAACTCTGTTGATGTCGCCATTTTATGTCTGCCGGATGGGGCAGCAAGAGAATCGGTTTCTTTGATTGAAAATCAGCATGTCAAGGTCCTGGATGCAAGCTCGGCTCACAGGGTTCATCCGGATTGGGTCTATGGTTTGCCGGAATTGAATTCGGGACAGAGAGAGAAAATTAAATCTGCTCGATTTGTCAGTGTGCCGGGTTGTTATCCAACGGGATTTATCCTGGCAACGGCACCATTGTTGGAAGCAGGTATTATTCCGGCTGATTACCCGGTAACGATTCAGGCTGTTTCGGGATTTTCCGGTGGCGGCAGGCAGATGATAGAAAACTATGAGCACCAGGAAGACCAGAATGATTTTACGAAAATCTGGTCTTACAGGCCTTATGCCTTGCAACTCTCCCATAAACACCTTCCGGAGATGGCTTTATACGCAGGATTAAAGCACAAGCCATTGTTTGTTCCCGCAGTTGCTCATATCAAACAGGGAATGCTGGTTATGGTTCCGTTGTATAATCATTTGTTAAAGAATTCAGACCTTTCATTTATCATTGAGACTTTAGGAAGTCGATATCAGTCCGAACCGTTTATACATGTAAGTGCTCTTAACGACATGGATCAGCTGGAAAATGGTTTTTTATCTCCAACCGTTTGCAATGGTACGAACAATCTGGATGTAATGGTATTTGCCAGTGATGAACAACTGTTGTTAGTATCGCGGCTGGATAATCTTGGAAAGGGAGCGTCAGGGGCTGCGGTGCAGAATCTAAACCTGATGTTGTCTGTTGATGAATCTACCGGTCTGGTTTGAGCAAAGATAAAATTCATAATGCAATTTGGATGAACCCAAACATTTTAGGTTTTAACGGCTTTTAGCCAAAATTTTACGGAGACAAACATGACTTCTGATCATTCCGAACACGGATTTGCGGATCACAAAATTATCGCTTCAGAAAGCAAATCGTGGTTTGTTGGCAGGCCGGGAACTAACAAGAATTCGTTTAGCGTGACCTGGTCTCCAGGAGCTGTGTTTATCTATGGTGAAAAAGGGAATCTTACCCTGATTTATTCCAGATTCAATTCCTATGAAACAACAAAGAAATGGTTTTCCACCTGTGACATGGACGAATTTAAAGCCGCAATTGCCCACAATCATCCGGAAAATCTGGAGTTTTTCTATGAAGCGTTAAAACACTGGGGAACCCAAAAGCATTATGTTTAGTGGGATCGTTCTCTGGTGCGCAGCCTTCGGTAAAAATCACAATATTTATGTGAGTGACTGAAAATAGCAAGACACGACGGCATGAAGAATTGACAACTTTTTTCAAACACAATAAATTTATAAGTTAAGTAACATGTTAGCTTTACCAATAAAATGAGTCGGTTATAGAAAAAACATTGTTAACCTATTTAAAATTAAAAGAAATAAGATGAGCGAAACAAAAGAAGCAACCAAGAAGCAGGAGTATAAATTTCAGGCGGAAATGTCTCAACTGCTTCACCTCATAACCCATTCCTTATACACTCACCGGGAAATATTCCTCAGAGAGCTGATTTCCAATGCATCGGATGCATTAAACAAGCTTCACTTCCTATCCCTCACTGATTCCAAGGTGTTAGGGGAGGATGCCGATTTGAAGATTGATATTAAACTGGATGAAGAGAAAAAGACCTTTACCATTACCGATAATGGAATTGGGATGACTCATGACGAATTGATCAACAATATCGGAACAATTGCCAGCTCGGGAACGGGCAAGTTTTTTGATAAACTGACCGGTGACAGTACCAAAGATCTGGAACTGATCGGACAGTTTGGTGTTGGCTTCTATGCTGTGTTTATGGTTGCCGATGAAGTCACCGTTGACACCAGGTCATACCAGGACGAGCAGGGTCATCGATGGGTCTCACAAGGAACCGGATCATTCACCATTGAACCCCTGGATATGCCCAAGCGGGGAACGACAATTTCGTTTACCTTCAAAGAAGATGCAAATGAATTTGCCAGCAAATGGAGAATTGAGAGCACAATCAAAAAATATTCCGACTTTGTAGCCTTTCCCATTGAACTCAACGAAGAAAAAGCAAATAAGTCAACCGCTTTATGGGCACGGCCCAAAGAGGAAGTTAAGGATGATGAGTACAACGAGTTTTTTAAGTATATTGCCAACGCCAATGAAGATCCCAAGGCGCATTTACATTTAAGCGTAGAGGCTCCGGTTCAGTTCAAGGCAATTATGTTTATCCCGGAAAAACCGGATAAATTTCTTTTTACCCAGGATCTGGATACCCGAATTCACCTGTATGTCAAAAGAGTGTTTATTCAAAACGATTGTAAAGAACTGATTCCGCAGTGGTTACGGTTTGTAAAAGGTATTGTCGACTCTGAAGATCTGGATTTGAACGTGTCACGTGAAGTCACCCAGAAAAACGTGATTATGGAAAAGATCAACAAATACCTGGTTAGAAAGCTCCTGGGAGAATTCAAGGATTGGTCTGAAAAAGATACTGAAAAATATAATACTTTCTGGGGCGACTTCGGAACCTTCATCAAAGAAGGTATTCATATGGATTTTGCCAACAGGGAAAAATTGATCGAGCTTTATC
>JAKSDL010000170.1 GCA_022360105.1 Pseudomonadota bacterium | reverse complement strand
GACTCTGAAGATCTGGATTTGAACGTGTCACGTGAAGTCACCCAGAAAAACGTGATTATGGAAAAGATCAACAAATACCTGGTTAGAAAGCTCCTGGGCGAATTCAAGGATTGGTCTGAAAAAGATACTGAAAAATATAATACTTTCTGGGGCGACTTCGGAACCTTCATTAAAGAAGGTATTCATATGGATTTTGCCAACAGGGAAAAACTGATCGAGCTTTATCGTGCGCATTCTTCCAACGACCCCGAAAAACTGACATCTCTAAAAGGTTATGTTGAACGAATGGCCCCTGATCAGGAAGAGATTTACTATGTTTACGGCAAAGACAAACAGACCATTGAGAACTCACCCAATATTGAATACTTTAAAAAGAACAATATAGAAGTCCTTTATCTTTATGAAGAAATTGATGATTTTATCATGCCTTCCATCGGCACCTATCAGGAGAAAACCTTGGTTGGTATCGATAAGGCAGATCTCAAATTAAAAGATGACAGGAAGGAAGAGGATAAAAAAGAGTCCGATTTAAGCAAATCAGCCAAGAAAAAGCTGCTTGGATACTTCAAGGATATTCTTGGTGACCGTGTTCAGGACGTTATCGAGTCAAAACGCCTTGTAGATAGTGCCTGTACCTTGGTAGCTCCAAAAGACGGCATGAATGCGAATATGGAAAGGATGATGAAAATGATGGACCAGAATTTTCAAGCCAGTAAAAAGGTCATGGAAGTCAATCTGGATAATCCATTGATTCAACATCTTTCAAAGATTCAAGAGAAGTTTCCGCAGGATCAAATGCTGAAGGATTGCATCGAACAGCTGTTTGAAGGCGCCAGCCTGTTGGAAGGCACCCTGGAAAGTCCATCCAAATATGTGCCCAGATCCACGGCCTTAATGGAAAAAGCAGCGGAACTCTACTTCAAGTCGTTGGAAGACAAATAAGGAAACACATCCTCTTGTCTCCTCAACCTGCCACAATGACCTTTTGGAAGAGGAATCAAAACGTCCTCATCTATTTGATTTTTCTTCCGGGTTTCTTTTTGCTTCTTACCTCCATTCAAGTTTTAGCCCAGGAAGATGACATTCAAATTGAGTATGCGTCTTCTTCCTTTAACCAGTCCACACAAACATTTTCCTTCAAAGAGCCGCGGGTTCGACTTCAAAATCTGACTGTTTCAGGAACGAGTGCCCAGTACCAGGAACAAACCAAAACAATGTCAATTACCGGCGATGTGATCATATACACTTCTGAAATGATACTTACCGCCAACAAAGCTGTATTGGATCTCGATAAATCAGTCTATACCCTGTTTAACGCTACCTTTTTTGACCAGAAAAATGCGGTATACGGAAAGGCGGAAAGAATTGAAGCGATCAGCTCTGATACTTTCAAATTACATAAGGGTGAGATTACAACTTGTAATCCACGGGAAAGAGCCTGGGAGTTGAGCAGTTCTCAGATTGTTTACCAGGTCGATAACTTTGCATATTCAGTAAATTCAGTCTTATACCTCTATTCTGTTCCCGTATTTTATACCCCGTTTATTTCCTGGCCAACCAAAGATAAACGTTCCACAGGGTTTCTGGCTCCGCGTTTTTCGCATCATAGCGGTTCCGATGAAACCAAGGCATTTGGAAGCCGGCTTGAAATTCCTTATTTTATAGCCTTGGACAGGGATCACGATCTCACCATTACAGCAGATCTGGTAGAACGTCGCGGAACAGGTCTGGAGCTGGATTATCAATATGCATTTATCCAGGGAATGAAGGGTCAGCTTAAAGGCTGGTATCTGAATGAATCGGTTCAAGATAGAGATTTAGAGATCGAAGACTTGGGTAGTCTTGATGCAACATCCGATGATTTTGATTTGCGTCCGGAGCGTTATTCATATCTTTTTAATCACAAACAGGGCATCCCATTCGGGGGAACCCTCAACCTGGAATTACTGAAGCGTAGCGATAATGAAGTAGATAAGGAATATTTCAATTCCACTGAGAACCTTTCCACCCAATTCAAGCAATCCGCTGATATTTCTTATTCAATACCTTATGGGAGTTTTTCGGTAGCTTATAGCACAATCAACACCTTTACCCAGACTTCGGTTTACGACACCACAACAGATGAGGAATCAGTTGCCAATAAGCATCCCGAAGTTTCAATCAGCCAGCAATATTCAAGGTTGTTTGGTAGTCCCGTCTCTGTTTCGTTAAACGGCAGCTGGACTCAATATGACAGGGTTTACGGCTGGAATGCCGAAGCCACCACAGCAAAGGTTAAGGTGTCATCTCCTTTTAACTTGGATTTCTTAAATGTCAAACCATCGGCAACAAGAACTTTCTACCGTTACAAACCAAGATACGACTATCGGAGCAGTGAAGATACCAGTGCTGACATTGAAAACAATGTAAATGAATTCGGATGGAAGGTTGACTCCAAGGAATTAGAGGTCAATTTTGAGATTTTCAGATATTTTCTAAATGCCAGGAATCAAAAAACCGCCAAACTTTCGTTTATTCCCAGGATTATCTACTCAGAAATCGAAGATGTTCCACAGGAAACACCTAGTGGTTTTGGTATTGTCAGCACCACGATGAGTAAAAAGAGTTTAACGTATCAATTAGATACGGTCTACAAAGTGAAAAATCTTGCCACCAGCAAAGTGAGAAATTTTTTTCAGCTTTCCCTGGTCCAACCCTTTGATCTAAACTCGGAAAACTGTGCAGATTCATCCTCGGATCCTGATGAGTATTGTGTAGACCATCATCCAACCGATGCAGAAGTGGAGATTGGTGAACAACAATTACCTCTGAGAATATCAGCAACGTTAAATCCAACCGACAGATTAAGCGGAAATCTCTTTTACAGGTACAATCACCAGGAAGGAAAAATTCAGGAGACCAGAATTACATTGAGTTCAACGTACCTGGATGGCGGCGAATTCAGTTTATCTTATATTGACAACGAAACCCTGTACAAAGACCTGGACAATATTAGTCATCCCGGGGCGCAGACTTTTGAAATTACGAATGCTTTTCCAATATCTGATAGGCTAAAATTCACGGTTGCCGGAAAATGGGACCAGGCCCGTTCAAAATCAGAAATTAAATTTGCGGAATCAAGCACTACCAAACGGCTTGATAGAATACTGACAGAGTTTTCTACTGTCTTGGCTTATAAACACCCATGTTATACTTTTACTACCAGTTATTCGGAGAAGATCAAAGAAAAAGAGGTGGATTCAACAACCGAAGAGTATTTGGATAAAAAATTCACCATAACCTTTTCCTTGCCGCTTGTTCCCAATGCTGGATCCTCAGGCTTCGGAGAATTAAAACTCCAGGACGATTATGACGTTCAATAGCAGCAGTATGACTGTTTACCTTCAGTTGGTTACTAAGATTCTGTTCTGGTTTGTTTGGATTTTGACCAGCG
The DNA here is from genome assembly GCA_022360105.1 of Pseudomonadota bacterium. Next base: position 8,775 of record JAKSDL010000170.1, on the reverse strand, counting down.
TCTCGGGATTGAGCGCCCAGGAACAGATCGAAAAACTTCCTGAACTTAATAAAGACAGGGTCAGGCTGATTGAAAACGCATCTTATTGTTCCGCAGGTACAGGAGCGCAAGGCATTGTATTCACAGTGGAAGACGAAGTTGTTCATTCAAATAAAACAGAGAACTCCTATTACCCTCATACAGATCTTTTCGATTCACCGTTTTTTAGAATAGGTTGTACCATCAATAAAGTTGTCATTGATTACAGTTACTTTGAAAGCTCTTATCGTTTTTCGGAAGATGTATTATATAAAACAATTGAATACAACATCATTGAATTCCAAAATCACAACCTTTCCATCGGCTACTCATTTACATTGATTACTCACTATCTATACTTGGATGTCGGTGCAGGCTATTCACACACGCAATATACTTTGGACTACACATCCGATGGCAATCTGAGAGGTAGCGGTGAAGAGGACTTAACCTCTACAAATCCTTTTATAAGAGGCAATCTAAAGCTTTTTGTTACTGATTATCTGTATTTACACTGGTCTAATCAACAATCGCCAAAGCAGACTAACGGTACTTATTTCTCTAACCAGTTGGGATTGAATTTTCTGGTAAGATTATGAAACGCTTCTCTCTCTTTCAGCTTCTTCTATTTCTTTCTTTTGTCGTTGTTGCTTGCGGCAAAAGAACAGCACCGGTTCCATATCAACAACCGGAATTGTTGCTTCCGAAGGTGAAAGCCCAACAACCAAACTATCTTGGCAACTGGCTGCAAATCAGCTGGGAAATCGATTCTGTCTCTGGTGAGCTTGAAGCAGAAACATATATCTTGAAGGTATTCGAACAAACGGAAATCTGCAAATACTGTCTATCAAAACCGATTGATATAATAGAGTATTCAAAGACTGATACGGGCAAACACAGATCGATACTGTTTCGATCATCGGGCAAAAAGTCCACATTGTTTTTAAAAGACTCTATTCACGAAAAATGGCAAACACGGGACCTTTTTTATTTCACCTTGGGATATCGGCTAGAGTCAGGTTTAATTTCAGACGATTCGGATAAAATTTGGCCGCTTAGGACAAAAGGCATTTCAAAGCCGATTGTAACTATTGTCAAACAGGATCACGACAAAAGTTCAGGAAAAATGAACATTATTTTGAAATGGACAAGACAAATCGAAAGAATCTATAGACGCGTTCATCAGGCCAGTACCGGAAGAGAAGTAACCCAATATTACGGAATCAACTTATATCAAATAAATCAGTCGGATCAATTGATCCTGGCTGAAAAACTGAATAATCGGCCGCTGCTCTCGGGAGTTGCCAATATTTCGTTTCAGAAAAGCCAGCTTTATGCGGCTCATGTAGACCGTTTTGGAAACGAATCCAACAGAATACTCATCGCTGAAAACGTTCAGGGAAACCAATAACCAATGGATACCAATGGTTGAGCACAAACGAAGCAATTGGAGAATAGTTAATTATCTGGTCGTAACCATGCTGGTGGTCGGATTGTATGGTGGTTGTACCGGGTCCTCGCTAATACGTTCAAACGAGTTTCTGATAGCAGATGGCAAACTAAAACAAGCAATTGCCAACTATAAGGAAGCCTTAAAAGAGGATCCCAAAAACGATGAACTCCTGTTTAGGCTCGCAGGTGCCCTCTTCAAATCCGGAGATTTCAAACAAGCTTCTCAGGAGATCAATAAAGCGATTCTCATTGAACCACAACTGGACTCCTATCGACTGCTTGCAGGAAAAATATCATTTGCCGAATCTAACTACTTCAAAGCAACCAACCAGTTGTTAAACGCTTTGCTTCTGAATAACAACAATCTGGAAGCATACTATATGCTGGCTTTGTCCTATCAAGCGATGGGAGAGACAGATAAGGCTGTGGCTCAGTTGGAAACTGCCGTAGACATCGAACCTCTTTATTTTGATGCACAGACACTGTTTGCAGAAATAAAATTTCAGCAAATCAGAAAATCTGTGAAAGCAATTGTTGCCGGTGAGCAAAAGAGTTTCAGTAAGGCTGCGTCCACGGATCAAGACAATGGCACTCAGGAAGATCCTGCTTTAGAGGTCAAAGAGTTAATTATCAAATACAGGCAGGTTTTATCATCCAACCCAAAATCGGTTAAAGGCACCTTGCTTCTTTCCCAGCTATATGAATTTATTGGAGAAACCAAAAGGTCCCAGGCATTGTTAAATAACTGGATAGACAGCTATGGGAACATCTCGGAAGAAATAATCGTTGCTTTGGCCGATCTCCACTTTAAACATGGTGAATTTACCAAGGCGTCAGGTGTAATCGAGAGATTACAAAATACCTCAATTCAATCAGAGATATTAAAATTAAAAATTCAACAGAAAGTAAAACCGGATTCAACCATTGAAAAAACGATAGAACAATTACTGAAAACCAATAGCGATTCCGTGGAACTTCTGTTGATGTCTGCGCAAATAGAAAGACAGAAAGGCAGGTTGTTTCAGGCTGAGAACCGTTTACAGACTTGCATCGATAAAGATCCCGAATTTGCAGGTTGTTACTATGCGCTCTCATCTGTTTTAAAAGATCAAAGAGATGTTATTGGTTCCCAATGGGCTTTGCAAAAAGCCTTTGACATTTCACCCTACGATGTTGACTTAAGACTGGAATATGTCGAAAAACTTCTGGATAACAATGAAATTGATAAGGCTAAAACGTTGTTGACCCATTTCAGCCTGGATCAATTGAATCCAAAAGTGGCTTTTTTGAATGGAAGAGTCGCCAAAGCACAAAAGGACTTCAAAAAAGCAGCTGATCTGTTTAATTATTCCCGTAAGCATGTTTACGAAGTTGATGTAGAAACGGAAATTGCTGAATTGGAAATCCTCCAGGGGAAAACAGAACAGGCAGAAAGACGGTTGAACGACATCGAGTTGACGGCTCCGGGGCATTTAAAAATCACTCTTGCCAGGGCAACTCTTTTTGAGGCGACCAATCGTCTGGAAAGAGTACCGGCGATTTTAAAAAAGCATCTCAAAACAGCACAGGGAGCAGGCAAGATTCATTTAAAACTGGCAAACAGCTATGCCAGAACCGGTAAAATCCGGGAAGCGATCAACCTGCTGAACCAAGGTCTTAAAATCTGGCGTCGTCACTTGGAACTCTCTAACGCCTATACATTTTACCTGGGTTTAATCGGTGATTATCGTCGTGCCATAGATATTTTGACCGATATGCAGAGTTTTAATCATCAGTACAACCAATTGTTTCATCATCGCTTGCGCATGTATCGCTATAAAGCCGGACAAATCAATAATTTTAAGGCTATGGATAGCCACTACAATCAATACAGTCGCTAAAAAAAATGAATGTCGATTCTCTGAATTTCCCCGTTTGTATTGCTCATCGGGGAGTAAAGGAGTTATTTCCTGAAAATACCCTGGTTTCTTTTCAAGCCGCATTGAAAGCCAACGCGCAAATGATCGAATTGGATGTTGCCCTCAGTGCGGATAGACAGTTGGTTGTAATTCATGATGAAACATTGGATCGCACAACCAATAGCAAAGGAAAGGTCAGTGAAAAACCACTTGAAGAGTTGAGAAAACTGGACGCAGGGGCATGGTTCGATCCATTATTTGCAGGTGAGAAAGTTCCAACCCTTCAGGAAGTCATTGATTTGGTGAATAAGCGTTGCGTTTTGAATATTGAAATTAAAAAAGAATATTTTGAAGAAAATGATGCTGCTGATACTATTGAAAAGCAAGTTCTGCAACTGATCATAGAAAACGATTTGCTGGATTATTCAATTGTTTCCAGTTTTCAAATCAAGTATCTGCAGCGACTTCAAAAGCTGAACCCCGATCTAAATCTGGCTTACATCTCCCTTGAACCGGTAGATCAGATTTGTCTGGATGCTTGTCTGGAACTACGGGTATTCTCCTGGAATGCCTGGCATGAAACGCTAAGCAAGGAGCAAGTGGATTTGATTCACAGAGCCGGCTTGAAAGTATTGAGCTTCACCATTCAAACCATAGAGGAATATGAGAAAGTTCAGGCAATGGGTGTGGATGGTATTTTTGCAGACAACCTTCCTCGTTTTCAGCCACTGGTAAACGTGTAGTTACGATTCACAGTGCCTTTACCCTTGCCACATTACTGGCTTCCACGCCCTCATGCAAGGGTAGCCAAATTACATTGTGAGGCTGTGCAACCGCAAGATCCTGTCCTGAAAGATCCTCAAATCGTTCAATGGTTAAGTCGATTATTTCTCCTCGAAAAGGCATCAATTCAATGGTATCACCGATCTGAAGCTTGTTTTTTACCTGAAAAGCAAAACGTTTTTTTGCTTCATCAACATCGATCACCGTACCGGCCATTTTATAGTCTTTTCCAATTTCACGGGATTGATCATAAACGCTGTCTTTTCCGGCATTGTATTTGAGGTTTGCCTCCGTGTAACCGCGGTAGGGCACTTTTTCCAGTTCCTGTTGCCATTTATCCAAATCTGCCGTACCCGATCGTACGTCTTTGATTGCATTGGCATAGGCTCTTACAGTTGACGCGATATAGAGATTGCTTTTCATGCGACCTTCTATTTTAATCGAATCAATTCCCGAAGAAATAAATTCAGGTAGTAACTTGATACCGCACAGGTCTTTGGAACTCAAAAGATAAGACTGGGATAGCTCTTCATCCCCCCTTTTCAATGTGTAGTAATAACGACAATTTTGGATACATCCACCCCGATTGCTGTCCCTGTTAGCTACGTAAGTCGACATGGCACAATGTCCGGAATAACTCATACACATGGCTCCATGAACAAACATCTCAACTTCAAGCCCGGTATTTTCCTTGATTTGTGCAGCTTCCCGGATGCTGAGTTCCCGCCCGACAACAATTCTTTTGGCTCCCATATCTTTCCAGATTTGGGCGTGATAGGAATTAATGACAGAAGCCTGGGTGGAGACGTGGATTGGAATGGAGGTATGGATTTTAGCCAGGGTGACCACACCCAAATCAGAGCAGATCAGGGCATCTGGCCGGATACGATCAAGCTCTTTTAGATAGTCTATTAAATCAGACGTTTCAGCTTCATGCAGAAAAGCATTGACAGTAAGATAAACTTTTGCCCGGTAATTGTGTGCAAAAGAGATCGCTTTTTTAATATCGGAAAAAGAAAAATTATTGGCGGCCTTTCTTAAACTAAACAATTGTCCTGCTAGGTAAACCGCATCAGCACCGTATAGTACAGCGATTTTCAACTTTTCTAAATTACCGGCAGGTGCTAATAGTTCAAAGATAATCTGGTCTTTTGCATTCACGATTGAATAAACCCAATTGTTATTTACTTATTAAACTCCAGTTAAAAGCAGGAAGGCCTTTCGTCAAAAAGTTGGAGTAGAACTTGATACCTAACCATCCTTCACCACATGAGTCGTTTTAGCCTTGAAGAATTAAATCCGGAACAAAGAAATGCTGTTGAAACCATAGATAAACCCTTACTACTACTGGCAGGAGCAGGTAGCGGTAAAACCAGGGTTATCACTTATCGTATTGCCCATCTGATCTCTAACCGGCAGATAGCCCCATTTCGCATTTTGGCTCTGACCTTTACCAACAAAGCAGCCAAGGAGATGAGAGAGAGAGTCCACTCCATGTTGAAAAACCAAACCAAGGGAATAATGATCACAACCTTTCATTCCCTCTGCGTCAGGTTTTTAAGAGAGTTTATTCATTTGCTTGGGTATCAGAAGGATTTTGTCATATTTGATACCGCCAGTCAGCTTTCCACCATAAAAACTATTTACGAAGACGAGGACATAGACCCCAAGACCTTCAATCTCAAGGCAACATTTTACGAAATTATGAAAATCAAAGGCAAGGGCAAAGGTCCGGAATATTTCCTGGATCAAAAAAACGATCCTTTCGCCCAAGTCACGGGGAAGGTCTTTGAGGAGTACAATAAAACCTTAAAAGGTTGTAATGCCTTGGATTTTGAAGATATTTTGTATCTGACTATCGATCTGTTTAAAAAATATCCCAAGGAAACAGAGGTTTTAAAGAAGCGATTTGAATACATCATGGTAGACGAGTATCAGGATACCAACAGGGTTCAATATCGCCTGGTAAAGTATCTCACGGAAAACTGCCGCAAGCTTTGTGTGGTTGGGGATGACGATCAGTCGATCTACGGTTGGCGAGGTGCGGATATTCGAAACATTCTCGACTTTCAAAAAGATTTCCCTGAGGCTGAAGTCATCAAACTTGAGCAGAATTATCGCTCTACTTCAGTTATATTAAATGCTGCCAATGAGGTCATAGCCAACAACACGGCCAGAATGCCAAAAAACCTCTGGACTAATAGCGGAGAAGGTGAGCTGATTCGATGGATCAATGAAGATAACGTGATGGAAGAGTTGGAAGAAGTGGTGAGTAAAATGAATCATCACAAGTATACTACGGGAGATTCCTGGTCCAATTTTGCCTTTCTTTATCGTTCCAATTTCCAATCCCGCGCTGTGGAAGAACAATTACGAAACCTTGGAATTCCTTATCAATTGATTGGAGGAACAAAGTTTTTTGATCGAAAAGAGATTCAGGATTGCCTCGCGTACATGAAATTCCTGCATAATCTTAAGGATGAAGTCAGCCTTTTCAGGATTATTAACTATCCGAAACGGGACCTGGGAAAAACCACGGTGATGGCTTTAACCCAGGCCAGGATTAGCAGAAATCTTTCCCTGTTTGAAATGATGGAACAGGCAGAGGAACTTGAAGAGTTGAAGCCCAGGGCAAAAAAGAGCATTAAAGCTTTCGTTGACCTGGTTCATGAATTCAAGGAAAAGCTGGAGACGATTCCTTTTAACCAGGTGTTTCAGGAATTGTTTGAGCGAGTTGGGATCAAAGCCGAAATAGAAAAGACCGAGAAGGTGGATCAAGTCAGGGAAATCAAGATAAATAATTTCCTGGAATTCATTAACACTCTTTACCTGTTTGAAGAAAGAAGAGTTATCGAAGGCAATAGTGCTACATTGATCGATTTCCTGGATTATGTCTCGCTATTTACTGACACAGACGAGCTGGACCAGGATTCGGGTAAGGTCAGTCTGTTAACGGTGCATTCTGCCAAGGGATTGGAATTCGACTATGTTGCCGTGGTTGGACTGACAGAAGGACAATTTCCCAATCATAAAGCCATGGAAGAAGATTCTTTGGAAGAGGAAAGACGACTTTTCTATGTCGCCCTTACAAGAGCAAAAAAAGTGCTGAGTTTGAGCATGTCGCGCAGTAGAATGCACTATGGAGAGTGGGTTTATACGGAACCTTCCAGGTTTCTTTCTGAAATTGACAAATCCTTGTTTGATAAATCTCCAATTGATCCGGAAGATCCTGATGTAGTTGAAATGAAATCTGCCAAGGCCAGAAGCAGTTTTTTTTCCAGATATAAAAACTTCTAACAGGTTATTATCATGAGTGACTATATACTGGTTCAAACAACGTTAAGTGAAAGAGAAGACGCTATGAGATTGGCTAAATCAATAACCGGAGCAAAGTTGACAGCCTGCACTCAAATAGATGGTCCAATTCAAAGTGTTTATTGGTGGAAAGAAAAACTGGAATCTGAAGAAGAATGGCGCTGTACTTTTAAAACCAAAAGGTTACTTTATGCCGAGCTTGAAGCCAAAATAAAAGAGATTCATCCTTATGAAACGCCTGAAATCATTGCTATTCCAATTATTGAAGGAAGTCCTGATTTCTTGAAATGGATCGATGAGGAAGTAAAATCCTAAGGGAGATCCTACAATTTCCAGTCCAGGAGTAAATGCGTGTAATGCCCTAATACACAGGCAACTACGTAAATCCAATACTCCTTGAGAATGGCACCGACGTTTTCGATCGAAAACCCGCCAAACCAAGCTTGCGAGCTACGGTGAAGCTCAAGCACAGCAGCAAAAAACAGAGCAAGAAGAACGGGTGTGATTTTGGAATGTGTCCACCCTCTGTGTTTGTGGAGCAATGGTAGCAAAATAATGAAGGATACTGCTGCAAAAAGCCCCATTTGTCCAACCAAAAACAGAATCACCAATATCAACAAGGCAAATCTGTAAAACCAGCGCTGCAGGATGGATGCAGAATCAAGATCCGGAAACAGGGACATAAACACGGTGATGACAAACAATCCAATTAAAACAGGGACATCTCCCCGGATGACTTGAGGGTCGTTGAAAAAATCGATTAAGTGTTGGTAATTTGCTGAAGTGTATCCGGAAACCTGGGCAATAGTTACTGTCAGCAATCCGGCCATGGCACCACCAACAACATGAACTTTGAACTTCATTATTTGGGTAGGGTGATTTTGGGGTCTTCCTCGTTGGCTTTGTATAGGAGAAGTGTTTTTCCTATGGATTGCGCCAGCTGACAAGGCACTTTGTCAACCAATTGGGTAATTGCATCATCCATTCCGGTTTCTGATGTTTTTCCCAGCTTAACTTTTATCAGCTCATGGGTCTCCAATGAACTTCTCACCTGCTTAATAAAATTCTCGGTAATTCCGGATTTTCCAACTAGTAGCAAAGGCTTTAATGAATGACCGATTGCCCTCAGATGCCGGGCCTGTTTACCTGTTAATTTTGGTAAGGGTTGAACCATGTTTTTTCCGTTTAGCGTATTGAAAAGTATTAATAAAAGACCATCTTAACAGACAAATAAAATAAAAAGGAATTCAAATCGTAATTAATTGATTCTATGGTTTTTTGAGTATGAGAAGTTATTATTTTTGCCGGT
>JAKSDL010000283.1 GCA_022360105.1 Pseudomonadota bacterium | reverse complement strand
TAAAGATATAATATCTCCTATTTTAGATGAATATATACCTATTCTAAAAAAATCATATTGTGCAGCTTTAATTGGATGGGGTTCAGATGTTTTAGGTAATGACGATGAGCTGTCTATGGATCATGAATGGGGACCAAGATGTATTATTTTTGTACCTGAAAAACTTATTAAAGAAAAGAATTATATTTATAATATTTTAAACACGCGTATTCCAAATGAATATAAAGGATATTGTACAAGATTTAAAACCGAAGAATTCATACGTATACCAGAAAAGCATGGAAATGTACATATAGAAATATCAACTTGTAAAGATTATGTTGAAAAAAATCTTGGATTTTATTTACCTTCTGATGATATTGATTGGTTATATATACCTGAAAATAAATTATTAGAATTTACAAGAGGGGAAATTTTTTATGATGGTTACAATGAGTTGACACAGTTACGTGAATTCTATAAATATTATCCAGAGGATGTTTGGAAGTTTAGATTAGCTTTTGCGTGGCAATCTCTAGGATGGGATATTGATTTAATTGGTTTATGTAATCAAAGGAAAGATATCTTATCTGCAAGGCATTGTCTGAGTACATCATTATACAGATTAATAAAAATTGGATTTTTATTAAACAAAAAATATAGTCCTTCATATAAAAAATGGTTGCATAGAGAATTTTATAAGCTTCCAAATATAGCATCAGAAATAGGAACATTAATTGAAGAATGCTATGTAATAAGGGACTTAGGAGAAGCAAACGAAATAATTAAAAAAATATGTTATGATTTACTTGAATTTCAAAATAGTTTAAAGATAGTCCCACAAATGCATATTAAGGAAAACAAATTCTCGAGAGGATTTTTTGATATAGATTTTACTAGTATTGCAACGCAGATTCAAGTATCAATAAAAGGAGAATTAAGACATCTTGAATTAGATGGAGCAGTTGACCAGTGGATTACAAATGATGATATTTTAATTGATATAAGTAGGTTTAAAAAAATCTGTAATTATTATAAAGGATAACGTGCTATGACTACACGTAACAAAATGTTTGCTCAAGGGTAGAGGACAATGGTCCCGTTTCCTCTGGCTTCACAAGGTATTATCCATCGCTATCCCGATACCCATTTTATTCAGTTATGCTTCGTGAGTATATAAACTGATGATTTTGAAAGGATTATGATATAATGGAATTTGTAACCGAACGCTTTAAAAAGCAGATTGAGTTTTTAATTGAAATTGATAAGATTAAGCATATTTTTCGAAAAACAAAATTATTT
>JAKSDL010000914.1 GCA_022360105.1 Pseudomonadota bacterium | reverse complement strand
TTTGGATTTCATGGTTTTCATCAGTGCTGATCTGTTTATTGTTTCTACCTTTGTAGCACAAAATCATTTTTTGATAAATGACTCCATTTTTTCGCCTTATTGGCATAGCCCAGGAGGAGCAGCTAATAGCAGCCAGTGGTATGAGTAATGGTTGTCTTCCGCATATTAGCTCCGGAGGAGCGATACCCAACTACAATGTAGATCTTTTAGACTTACCGTCCCGTCCCTATGGGACTCATTACCTGTATCTGCCCCCAACCAGCGGTTGACACCGCTGACTACTATATGTCATCCCTCCGGGATTTAATGAAATGGTTATGATGCCCACGAAATCTCAGTTTACAGAAATAAAAAAAGGCCTTTTGGCGGATGCCAAAAGGCCTTTATCAAACAAGACTCATTGAGGGAGTCGGGCATCAATGAGCCCGCTTTGCCAGAGTTTTAGTTTCTTAGTTTCCGTATTTCATTTGGAAAGATAAACCGATCGAGCTATGACTAGTATATATTGATCCTGCAATTGCATTGGCGGCATCATTAGCTGTTAAGCCTTCTAGGAATTCAATGTCTTCCCTCAACTTATCGTCTTCCTTTGCAGTAAATGCATTATAAAATGCTGTAATCGTAGCTCCGTCCGCAATTGGGAATTGATAATTCACGTGAATAGTACTATCTGCTTCCAGCGTTGCTTGTACATAATCGTCTTCACCCCATTCAGGTGAGCTTATTATAGTGTATTCTGCTGCCAGCTTACCAGGTCCCAGGTTTGCAAGCAAACCAACAGTCATCGATGACAACGTTACATCTCTAACTGTACCATCTTGTTGGTTATTGAGTCTTGCATAGTTAGCGGCGCCAATGAGGGCAGATAAAGCAGCATTACTATCTTTTGCCTTTGCAGCTTCACCAGATCCAGACTGGTATCCAATAAAAGGAGAAAAATCGCCAATATTCACCTTTAGTACTGCATTCATAATAGTATGCGTGTACTCATGTTTCCACTTTGATATTACGTTATCAATGGGGTCTGTGTCATTTGAGGGTTCCGTATCTCCTACGGCAATAGTTTGATATCCTACAGTGGCTTCAATCAAACCAAAATCACCCTTGAACCAAGCGACAGTAGCCCTTGCTTCTGCAGATGATCCACCGGAAATAATTGCTGACAAATCTCCCATTCCCTGGATTAAACCCGCACCAAGCTCGATATCTTTGGAAAGATGTAAGTCAACAGTAATACCTGGCTTTTCATCTAACACTGCAGCAGTATAATAGATGTAGTCATCATCTTTATCACCAACAAATTTATGCCCTATACCGTAAGCGTTAGCTGTTGCAGCTACAGTCTGCGTACCTACTTTAATTCCCACCATAGCAGCTGGAGAATATCGTACCCATAAGTCACCAATGCTCGCTTTATCAACATAGTTGCCATCTTTCAACTGATTTGATCCTTCGTTATCATCAGGGTCGTTTGCATCAAGCGTTAAACGCATGAAACCAATAAAGTTGTACCAAGTTGTACCATCAAAATCGTTTTCACCTGCCAATCCGATAAAATCAACATTACCGTGTGCTCTTACATTCTGGCTTGATCGGTTATTAGCCCCACTTCTAAAGTTATTACCATCATCACGATCTGCAGCAGTTCCTCCGTTTGATTCCAACCAATCAGCTGAATCTAAGGGAGTTCTATGATCCGTTTGTTGCTTAAAATATGCCTCAACATCAGCGTTAATCTTCAGTTCTACAGCATAACCACTTGTTGCCAGTGCAACCGCACAAATGGATGTGAACAATAATTTTTTAAGCATGCTTACTCTCCTTTTTTTTGTTAAAAGAATTCTTGAGCTGGTTTTACAAGACCCGAGTACTACCGGCAGTAAGGTCTGGGTTACTGCCTCATTATCCGGACTTAACATGATGGCTTCATGAAAGTCCACAAAACTGCATCCTTGCAAGTAGCTGATTGCTTATCCCGCATTCATCGGGTTCTTGCGCAGATGTTGACCGATTTATAAATGATGAAAGTGCGGTTTGTCAAGTAGAGGGAAGCATTTTTATTTTTTTTGTTTCGCAAACATTTACGGAAAAAGTTGGCATTTTGTCTCTAACAACTGAAATTATGCATGTTTATGGTCTTGTTTAAGTGGCTTCGGGTGGGTTGTTAGAAAGATGTTAAAAACGAATGTTCATTCCATGGCCTTGTTCGGAATCTGTAAATTTCGCTACGAAAAGTTTAATTTCACAACAGAGACAAAGAGGACACTGAGAATAAAATTTATAAATTAATCTATTTTTCTGAATACATGGTTGCTCAATTTAGGATCATCGTTTGAGAGAACTCTTTATCGAGTCCGCAAATTGCGCAGATCATTCCCATGAACCTGATTAGGCTTCATTGTCAAGCAGGTTCTGGATGCTGGATCAAGTCCGGCATGACGCGAGGTTTTGATTTATAAACAAACTTTTAATTCGCAAAAAAACTCCGTGCCCTCTATGTCTCTGTGGTTAAAAAAGATTATTTTTCCACCCGGTTCCTGCCCTTTTCTTTGGCTCGATACAACGCTTCATCAGCAGCCTTTAATATCTTCTCCGGAGTGTCGTTTTCGATGCTAAAGGCTCCCACACCAAAACTGGCAGTGGTTTCCACACTGGCTTTTTCTTTGACGCCTTGATGGATTGCTTTTCGCATTTTTTCTGCCACCTGAAAAGCGTTCTCAATGTCAGTCTCAGGCAAAATCGCAACCATCTCTTCCCCGCCATACCTGGCGACGATATCATTGGTCCTTGAATTCTGCAGCAGAATCTGTGCAACCGCTTCCAGAACCTCGTCTCCTTTTTGATGACCGTAGGTATCGTTGAATTTTTTAAAATGATCGATATCCACCATAATCACGCTGAGATGACGATGATATCGTCTTGCCCGTTCCCACTCTTCGATGATCCGTTCATCAAAAAAGCGTCGATTGAATAATCCGGTTAGCTTGTCTTTAAATGCCAGGTTGCCGAGTTTTTCCTTGTAACTGAAATAGGCATTTTTAAGATTGGATATGCCTTGGACCACGCTGGGATCTTCTACTTTGTTAAGAATTTCAGCAACCTGCTTTTCCAGGATCATGGTTGCGCTGGGATTCATTTCCTCATCCTGCCCATAGAAGCTGGGAACCCTGTATTCGAGATTGTTGGTGCAGATTCGAATTTTATCCTTGTCGATCAGCTTATGTTTCTGAATAAGCTTGCCATTGACATGAGTTCCGTTGGAACTGGCAAGATCCTCAAGCAAGAATGCTCCATTTTCCCAGGTTATGCGTGCATGACTCCTTGATACTCCTTTATGGGGCAAGACAATATCATTTTCCGATTTCCGGCCTATGGAATAATAGTTGTCAGGAATCAACCGGATTTTTTGATC
>JAKSDL010000821.1 GCA_022360105.1 Pseudomonadota bacterium | reverse complement strand
GAGTTCAACTCCTCTGAGCCCTCTTTGTTTTAAATGCTTTAAGAAGCCACTCCATCCGGCCTTATCTTCTTTATGACCTTCTTGAACACCCAATACTTGACGATAGCCATCTTGAGATACACTAACTGCGACAAGGACGGATACATTGCTAACCTCATTGGCCCAGGTTCTTTTAAGAACAATACCGTCTAAGTATAAATATGGATGGTTCCCAGTGATTGGCCGATTCCGCCATTGCTCAATATGTTTATATATTCTTTTGTTTAAATTACTGACGGTACCAGGGCTGACACGAGTTCCCCATAGCGCCTGGGTAATATCTTCAACCCGTCTTACAGATACACCGGCCAGGTACATCTCGATCATGGCTTCTTCAACTGAAGATTCACGACGCTTATACCGCTCAATGATGGCGGTCTCAAATTTCTGTTGCCTGAGTTTGGGCACGTTTAGTTGAACCTCTCCTGCTTTGGTGTGAAGTTTTCTTTGATAATGACCTGCCCGGGTATCGGTCCTGGATTGGGTGCGTTGATAGCGCTCGGCATTACAAAGTTTATCGGCTTCAGCATCCAGCATTTTGTTTAGAGTCTCTTCAACTGTACCTCTTACCATTTCTCCCAAGTGATCTTGAATTCTACTTTCATCAATTTTGATGACTTTATCCAAGTTTTGTGTATATTCTTTTGCCAAGATGGTCTCCTTTTCTTGATTAATGTTGGTTTGGCGATTAACAATTAACCAAGTTGAGACCATCTTTTCAATTTTTAAATGTGCGAAACTATTTATACGTTATCCAGGGGTCTTTACTGTTAAGGGCGTGGACTGCAGGTCTTCCCGAGATCTGCTTATATTTGAAAATGAAAATGTTTCAAAAGCACTTTCATGAGCGCCTTCTTTAAAAAAGACTGCAAGCAAATAAGCGATTCTGCTGCTAAATCATAATGCTTTTAAGCTCGAAAATTACGAAAGTTTAATTTCAAATTCATTTCGTTCAATAATGGTTACTTTTTTCAAAAGTGAACCAATAATTTTATTAAAATCAGCTTTGGATTTAAAATGAAGTCCTTGAATTTTAAAAACAGCGGCATTCTTCGCTGGAACTAGCGAGGTAACATTTATCATTTTTTTGCTCCTACTTAGTTGCATATTGTACCTAATGTAAAAGCTGAAATTTCTTCGGGATGTATCTTCACCATCTCGAAATAGCATTCTGAATTTTTGAAATTGGTTGTAAAAAGAATTGATGAAGTATCCAATTTGCGTTTGTTTGAGTTTCTCAAAAACATATTCTACAGCAATATTTTCGGGATCATATTTGTATAATTTAAATTGCGCGTTTGGCATAGCCTCATTTGTATATAAATCAATCCAGTTTTTTCGTCCCCATTCTTGTAAATCATCAGATATGATTAACAAAAGTGGGAAGGTAGTAGAGAACATATGATAAAT
>JAKSDL010000859.1 GCA_022360105.1 Pseudomonadota bacterium | reverse complement strand
TGGGCTAGTGCCCGTTTTAAGGCCAATCGAGTGACATAACATAGCCGTGCCTTGAGTCTTGCGACCGGTGGAACAACGACCGTGCCACCAGTATCAGCAAAGTAACCTTCCAGCTCTGCAGAAACATCGACATTTACAATGTCTCCGGCCTGGATAATCCTTTGGCCCGGAATGCCATGGGCAACTTCTTCGTTAATGCTGATGCAGGTTGCGCCTGGGAAGTTATAGGTAACCCTGGGCGCTGACTTGGCTCCAAAGCGATCCAGCAATTCACCCCCCAACTTATCCAATTCAGCTGTTGTCATTCCTGGCTCAACTGCGCTTAACATGGCGTCGCGCACACGGGCGACAACCTTTCCTGCATTCAGAACCCCTTCAATATCTCGTTGGCTTCCTACGGTCATATGTTTACCCTTGTTGGATCTTTATCGATTTTTGAACAACTTAAAAGGAACTTTTTTAGTGCAGGTTCATTTGAAGCGAGTTTTTCATATTCATCTACTGATAGAATAACAACACTTTTTTGGCCTCTGCGCGGCACACAATGGAGCCCAATTTTCATAGCATCTTCCCCAATCTGATTAAACCTTGCCTTTGCATCTTGTAATTTCCAAGTTGTCATCATGCTGCCTCTTTGATCAAGTTCGTACCAGTCATTCTGGTCAGAAAATGTTGACAAGTCAATTCCACTTTCTGAATGGACCGAGTATGAGCATCATTGGGTAAACATATTGTAATTACAGTCATTTTACCTCTATGTATCAATAAAGCAAGAGTTTTGATAATAGTCAAAGTGTGTATAAAAATACACAATTGAATAGTCGAATAATAAAAAAAAGCTTAAATCAGCTGGATGGCAATATCTCTGAACGACTGGCGATCGTTTTTATTTTTGCCACCCAAACGAAAATGGAATTGTAACTGTACTACACCCCAAAAAGAGATACTTCAATTGGGACTTTAAAAAGTATTGAACAACTTTGAACCTATCGAGCGCGATACACCCGCAAAGCATGACAAATTTAACACTTCAATCATATAAAGTGGTTCTGCAGAACATTCTCAAGGAGGCGGAGCATACATATACCTTTGTTTTTTCAAAACCTTTGGATTTTGAGTGGGATGAGGGTACCAGCGTTCAGCTTGCGACCTCGATGTACGATCCAGACAATCAATCAGGTGTTCAAGAGCAGATGCGACATCTTTCCATTATCTCCCTGCCTTGCGAAAACCACACTTCATTTACAACCAGGATCTCGGAAAATCCTTCACCGTTTAAAGAGTATCTGGCGAATGCAAAACCTGGCGACGAGTTTTCAATCATTGATCCTGTCTGCAAGATGTCTTTAAAAAGAGAAAACAGACCCGTCATACTGATCTCTGCAGGGGTGGCTATCTCCACCATGCGACCTTTGATAAAGGGGTATGCATTGGATCAAAGTAATATTAAAAGCTTGAAACATCTCAACATAGATTCCAGTGGAAATTATGTATACCAAAAAGAAATCAATGTGTTAGAGAAAAAGATAAACGGGTTTTCCAATCATTACCTGGATAATAGGGAGTCGTTCTATCAAGTGCTGAAAGAACACTTCGACAAGACAGCAATTTATTACCTTACCGGGAGTGATCAGTTTATAATTGCTATCAGCAAACATCTGCTGCAGGGAGGGGTTTCCATAGATGCTGTTGTTCTTGATAAAGAAGAGCCTTTTTATAGAAGGCTATATGATACACCTTTCCTGTAATGTCTTACTATTCAATGAATTCGGCATAGCGTTGATTGAGGGATAACACCTTCCAATAAATCACGAATTTAAACCGGTAGGTAAAGTAGGACTAAAACAGACTTCGAACTAGGTGGGATTGAAGATTATTCCGCCCTTTACAAGCGGCGGGAATAATTTCCTTAGCAGGAACCTGCTTAAAAGAATTCCAGGTCTTCATAGTAGTTGACTTTAGGTTCCTGTATTCTGTGTTTACCCCGCCTTTCCAGGATGTCGATGGAGAGATGACCAGGGTTTACACCATGTTTTCTAAGTTCCTTGAGAACTTTGTTTCTTAAATCGTAAAACTCCTCCGGACCCTTTTTGACGGAGTATCTTCTAAGCATCGGTGTAACCAGCTTGTAAAAGGTGTTTATATCCACGGCGGGATGATTTTCTTCAAGATACCTCTCTTCCATTTCCAGGAACTTATCAAACAAATCATCCGGGTTTTTCACCCTGTTTAGTTCAACTGCCAGTTCGATCATAGCCAAAGCATTGTTATAATGTCCCCGGAATTTGTCGTCGATTCGTTTGGCTTTCAAGAGGACAAATTCGTTTAGAAACTCATCCGGTAGAATTAAATTCAAATATACATTCAGCAGGTTATCTGCCCTGGCCAACACCAGCTTTTCCAGCTTTTTTAACACAACGGATGTAAGACTGGGCGCCCATTTTTCAATAAACTGCTGGTTCTTTGAACCTAACCTCCTTAGAAATTTTTCACCTATCTCTTTGGATACTTTTTCCGGACAATTGTGCTCCAGGAACTCCAGATAATCAACCATGTGCTCGCTGGGCAATTGTTGAATTGTCCTGATCATATCCTCATCCGTGATGACACTTTTTCTTTGACTCTTGATGATCGATTCAAAGTCTACAAAACCGTCTTTTTCCATTGATATCTCCTTCACGTTTAGGCTTAAGCCTTTTAAAAGCAGGTATTTAAACCAATTAGGAAATGTATTGATCCTTGACTGCCAGTCATGTTGTTGGCTATAGCATGCCACTATTTACACCAGCAATCAACTTAAGCTTTTATTGCCTATTTTTCCTAACGAAATATCAGCTTGTCCTATCGAAAAGAAATGCTCAAATGGAATTCATTTTTCCCCGGTTTAGTTCAATTGGTTCTATCGATTTCTAACGGCTTGTAATTTTTTCAGCAAAAACTTTAATGTGCTTGTTAAATACATCAATGGTGTCTTGATCGCTGATCTCGCCGTTTTCCACTTTGCTGAATACTTTTCCCACCATTACTTCAGGTTTATTCAAAAATTGCAGATTCAGAAACACACTAACCTGCCTTAAATGATATTGCATTCGTGCAGTGCCTATGTTTCCGGGACTTCCTCCAATCACAGCCGCCAATTTTCCATCAAAAGGTTTCAAATTACTTCTGGAAAGCCAATCGATGGCATTCTTTAAAACGCCTGGAATCGAGTAGTTGTACTCCGGACTAAAAAAGATCAAACCATCGCTTTCTGCAATCTGTGTGGCCAGGTTTGAAACAGCAGCCGGCTCGTTCTCCAGATCCTGATTGTAAAGCGGTATTTCACTGATGGAGCCTTCTTCCAAAATAAATGAGTCTTTTGCCAGCTTTTTATAATTATTAAATAGTTGTCTGTTGATAGAATCTTTGCGAAGACTTCCGATAATAGCTGTAACTTTTTTCATATTTTTCTCCTTTTATTGTGACATGGGAATTTCGATAAATACGAGTTTTGAATCTTTGGTTGCCGAAATCTCAAATGATGAGCATTCATTGATCCCGATGGCATCTCTGGCTTCAAGGTTTTTATCTTCAACTTTTACAGAACCCTCCAAAACAAAAATGTACACACCATGATTCCGATTTTTTAACTTGTAGGGCAAGCTATGGTCTTTATCCAAATCCAATAGGGAAAAATAGGCCTGTTGGTTAATTTTGATTCCTTTTTCATCTCCATCCAAAGGAGAGACAACCAATTGCAATTGATTTTTCCGTCCGCCTTCAGGAAACTCCGCCTGATCATAACGCGGGGCAATATCGAGTTTTTCCGGCAGTACCCAGATTTGCAGGAAGTTGACTACTTCCTTATCGGAATCATTAAATTCGGAATGCAACACACCGATCCCCGCCGACATTAGTTGGACCTCTCCGCTTTGAATGACAGTTCTGTTTCCTTCGCTGTCTTTGTGCCTTAAGGCGCCGGAAAGCGGAATAGAGACTATTTCCATGTTTTTGTGAGGGTGCGTTTCAAATCCCCTGGTTGGCTCGACAACATCATCGTTTAAGACGCGCAGCAGGCCGAACCCCATCCGTTCAGGATTATGATAAGAGGCAAAACTGAATGAATGGTTGGATCTCAACCAGCCGTGATCTGCATGACCTCTTGAATTTGCTTGATGGATTACAGTTTTCATACGAATTCCTTTTTCATGATTTGTTTCAAAATCCGGTTGTTTTATGAAAGGCTCATTAAAGTTTATCGGTAATAATTAGGTTTTTAGATAATTTGACTCAAACAATATGGTTCTATGATAAAGGAATCATGAAATAATAAAATTATTAAATTTGCATCAAGATGATCGTTAAATCTTATCATGTA